>CALDJN010000061.1 GCA_937901695.1 uncultured Anaerocolumna sp. | reverse complement strand
AATTCAACGAAGTTGAATTCGCGAAGAATCCCTTTCGTTCATAGTGGTGCTGTTAAGCGTGATAATTCTGAGCCGACATATTTGTCATTCTGAGCCAATATATTTGTCATTCTGAGCCAACGGCGAAGAATCTAAATCAGCTTTCCAAAATCTAAATCAGCTTCCCAGAATCTAAATCAGCGTTCCAGAATCTAAATCAGTTTTCCAGAATCTTCTTTTCATCCTTAGACAAATTAGCCTTTTCCAACAAATCTGGGCGGTTTTTAGCTGTACGAATTATAGACTGCTCTCTTCTCCATTTATCAATATTTCCATGATGCCCCGATAATAATACTTCTGGCACCCCTTTCCCCATAAATTCTTCTGGTCTGGTATATTGAGGGTATTCTAACAAATTATCCTGTAAGGATTCAAATTCTGCTGAAACATCATTATTTAATACACCAGGAATAAGTCTGGATATTGCATCTATCATAACCATAGCAGGCAATTCTCCACCAGTAAGAACATAATCCCCTATGGAAATGTAATCGGTAACAATCATTTCAAGAACTCTCTCATCAATACCTTCATAATGACCACATAGAAATATTAAATCCTCTTCCTTAGCTAATTCTTCTGCAATGGTTTGATGAAAAACTTTACCTTGCGGAGTCAGGTAAATAACACGAGGTTTCTTCTCCATGTTGTCATTTAAGCAGCTTTTTTTAATGCTATCTACCGTATGTTCGTAAGCACGATAAACTGGTCCGGCAGCCATAACCATACCGGCTCCGCCGCCATAGGGATAATCATCTACTTTATTGTGTTTATTTTCAGAAAAATCACGGATATTAATTGCCTCCAGAGATAATATACCTTTCTCTAAAGCTCTTCCTGTGATACTTGTATTTAACCCCTGCAGAATCATTTCAGGGAATAAGGTTAGTACATGATAATTCATATTTATAAACCCCAATCTTTATAGTAAACCTGGAAGTAGGTGGACTTTTATCTCTTTGTTTTCTACATTAACATCTAAGATACATTCTGCTATGGAAGGAATTAAGATTTCTTTGCCGTCCTTTGTTTTTACAACATAAACATCATTTGCAGAGGATGTAAGAATCTCGGTTAATTCACCAAGTTCATTACCCTCATCGCTAATTACCTTAGAGCCTAATAAATCATATATAAAATACTCATCCTCTTCTAGTTTTACTGCGTTGTCTCTGGTAACCAGAAGATCTTTTCCTTTATATTTTTCAATATCATTTATATTATCAATTCCCTTAAATTTTAGTATAGCGTACTGTTTAAAAAACTTTACGTCTTCCACTTCAAGGTCTAAATATTCTTTCCCGGTATCTAATTTCACCTGTTTTAAGGCTTTAAATCTATTCAAATCATCTGTTGTTGGGAATACTTTAACTTCTCCACGAATACCATGGGTAGAAGTAATAACTCCTACTCTTAAGAAATCATTCATTATGGTCTCCTATCATTCAAATAATTTTGAACCTATGACAAAACAAGAACCCGCGCCTTATGGCATGTCTATAAAGACCAGGTTCTTGCTTAACAATATCGTTGTTAACTTAGGGCTGATGACTCATTCCAAAAGTTATATATTTATTGTAATATCTCAACGACTACTTTCTTATCATCCTTTGTTGCTGCAGCTTTTACAACAGTACGGATGGACTTGGCAATACGGCCTTGTTTTCCGATTACTTTACCCATATCTTCAGGAGCGACCCTTAGTTCAACAACAATTGACCTTTCGGTTTCCTTTTCCGTTACAACAACTTTCTCAGGATAATCAACCAGTGATTTAGCAATTACTTCAACTAATTCTTTCATTACCCTTCACCTCCATAGGAATGTGAAATGATTGTACAACTATTGCACAATACTTTGTAGCAACAAAAAGTTAAAAAAGCAATTATTTTGTAATACCTGCATTTTTAAATAATTTGCCAACTGTTTCAGTAGGTTGAGCACCGTTTGATAACCATTTCTTAGCTGCTTCTTCATTAATGTTGAAAACGCTAGGATCTCTAGTAGGATCGTAAGTACCAATTTCTTCGATGAATCTACCATCTCTTGGTGTTCTGGAATCTGAAACTATGATTCTATAGAAAGGAGCCTTTTTCTGTCCCAATCTCTTTAATCTAATCTTTACTGCCATTACATGTCACCTCCTTAAAAATAAATCTTTATAATGTAAAAATATTTTCACATTAAACTTTTATTGTAAATTGTTATATAGAGAATTGTTTATAACCCAAAATAATTGCTTATAAACAATTTATAACCAAACAAAGACTATAGTCCAAAAGGTAGTTTAAATTTATTACGTTTACCACCTTTGCTGCCAAGCATTCCAGAAAATTGTTTCATCATTTTCTTGGATTGTTCAAATTGCTTTACAATCCTGTTAACTTCACTAATGTCAACCCCTGCACCTTTTGCAATTCTTTTCTTTCTGGAAGGGTTTAATATATCAGGGTTAGAACGCTCTTCTTTTGTCATGGAATAAATAATAGCTTCTATACCAGACAAAGCGTTTTCATCAATGTCAACGTCTTTTAACTGACCGCCCATACCCGGCATCATTTTTAAAATATCACCAAAGCCACCCATCTTTTTAATCTGGTGCATTTGATCTAAAAAGTCATTAAAATCAAACTCTGCTTTTTTGATCTTTCTCTCTAATTCTTTGGCTTTGGACTCATCAAAATCAACCTGTGCTTTATCAATTAAAGTAAGAATATCCCCCATTCCAAGAATTCTGGAAGCCATACGGTCCGGATAAAATTGTTCTAAATCAGATAATTTTTCCCCCACACCAGTATAAAGAATAGGTTTTCCGGTAACTGCACGAATGGAAAGTGCTGCACCACCCCTGGTATCACCGTCTAACTTTGTTAAGATAACGCCATCAATACCGATTTTGCTGTTAAACATTTCGGATACATTTACTGCGTCCTGACCAGTCATTGAGTCAACTACCAAAATTGTTTGATGTATGGATATATTCTCTTTAATTTCAATTAATTCATTCATCATATCTTCATCAATGTGAAGACGGCCTGCAGTATCCAGGATAACCACGTTCATATTGTTTTTAGCAGCATGTTCAATGGCTGCTTTCGCTATGTTTACAGGCTTATGTTTATCGCCCATTGAGAATACTGGAACGCCCTGCTTATCACCATTAATCTGTAACTGTTCAATAGCAGCCGGCCTGTAGATATCACAAGCAACTAGTAATGGTTTTTTACCTTTTGATTTAAATTTACCTGCTAATTTAGCAGTTGTGGTAGTTTTACCTGCACCCTGAAGACCACACATCATAATCACAGTAATTTCATTACCAGGTTTGAAGGAAATTTCTGTAGTTTCAGAGCCCATTAATTTTACCATTTCTTCATTTACAATCTTTATAACCATTTGCCCCGGTGTTAAGCTGGACATAACATCCTGTCCAACAGCACGTTCCTGGACGGACTTAATAAAGTTCTTAACTACTTTAAAGTTAACGTCTGCTTCTAATAAAGCCATCTTAACTTCCTTTAAGGCGGTAGCTACATCTGCTTCTGATAAGCGGCCTTTGCCTCTTAGGTTCTTAAATACATTCTGCAGTTTTTCGGATAGGCTTTCAAATGCCATGCCAAAACCTCCTAATAATTACTTTTTGTTATTAATATCTGTTTCAGAGTTATATTACTCAAATAGTATGAATATCAAGTAAAGACTATGTTCTATAATTCTTCCAGTATTTCATTAGTAATCTCTATAATTTCATTTAATTGGTTTATTTCTTTTTCTTCTTTCGGTGAAGAAAATTCTATCAGCTGTTTTGCAATTTCTTTGATATGATTTACTTTTTCTTTTGTTTCATTAAACTCTTTTATTAAATTTAACTTTTCTTCATATTCTTTAAGCTGTTTACTACAGCGTTTTACGATATCATATACACCTTGTCTGCTGATGCCTTTCTGATCTGCTATTTCACTTAGTGATAAATCATTTAGAATATAATCCTCGAATATCTGCTTATTATGTTCTTTTAATAATTCACCATAAAAATCGAATAATATAGACAATTCTACTATTTCTTTTAATTTATCATCTGTATTGATTACTTCTGTATGAATGCTTGAATTGGTTACACTCATTTTGATTTCTCCTTTAACAAAGCACCACCTGTAAAGCTTTTTTCTTTACAGGTGGTAGTATAACTAAATTCAGAGGAAATGTCAAGTAATTTTTTTTATTTACTTAATGGTTAGATGGTTAAATCGTCAATTATACATAACCTATTCGTTAGGGCATTCGCCCTTTCTTACTATGATAATTACGGATAGATAATCCTTTATCATATCTCTAGTAACATTCATTTGCTCAAGATATATTATCTTTGTTTATTTAAGTTGATGTGTAAAGATAAAAGCACCAATACCTACAGCTATTGTAATGTTTAAAGAATCTACATCAGGTGACTGTGGAATAATTATGCTTGTACCAACGTCTAAAAAGGAATCATCCAGTCCTGTAGCTTCATTACCAAATACCAGTGAAAATAAATCTGTTTTGGGACAGTTTTGAATCTCTAACGTATTACTTCCATTTAACATAAAGGTAAATACATCATGTTTTTTATATTGATTCCTATATTCTTCAAAGGAATCAAAATGCTGGTGACGAAGTTTAAAAAATGCTCCCATGGAAGAACGTATTGTTTTTGGATTATAGATATCTGCACATGGTGTAATTATTCCAATATCATAGATGCCCATTCCTGCCGCTGTACGTATGATAGTACCTAGATTCCCCATGTTACTTGGATTAACTAATATAATGTGAGACTTTGTGGCGTCTAAAGTATTTTCATATTTATCAAAAACACCAATGACAAAACAATTCTCTTTATCACTTAATTTAGAAATTAATTTATCATTTTCCAGTACAGGTATATTGTTTTGTTTACATAATTTTATTATGTTATCCTTATCTGTAAAAGTAGAGTGTATATAAACTGATTTTACTGCTTCAGAGTGCCCTTTTATTAATTCAATCGTAGGAAATGCTCCTAATGTATAGGAATAATCAAAAGCTTTTTTGTATGGTTTAATTGGTTCCATAAAAATCCTCCGTTAATTTATTTAGGAAATCATACTGTTTTCCTAAAGTTTTAATAAATATATTAAACCAACCAAAGTCAAATTACAATGATTTTTATATAAACTCAATTTTGCTTACTATCTTTTTATGCAAATTCAATTCCACTTATAATATTTGTTATACAATGCCGGCTAAGCACCAAAATTCAAGCCAGCATGTCATTCTGAGCCGAAAAGGCGAAGAATCTCATATAAAGTAAGATTCTTCGCCTTGACGGTTTAGAATTATAATACTAAAAACTATACCGGATAAGCCTTATTCTCTGTATCAGCCAAGTTTAAATCCACCTTTTCCTTTTGTGCCTTTCGATACTTAAAGAAATCTAATGCTACCTGTGGGAATAATGCATAGGACAATACATCTTCATCCTGCTCTTTCCACTGCTCCATTTCTTTTTCGATGGTTGCCAGCTCTGGTTTTAATAAATCAGCAGGTCTGCAGGTTATCGGTTTTTTATCGCCAATGACTTTTTTCTGCACTTCCGGATTAAAAGGTTTTGCGGTACGGCCGTATTCACCGGATAAGATGGCTTTGGATTCTTTGGTTACCATCTTATAGCGTTCACCTGATAACACATTTAGTACAGCCTGTGTTCCAACAATCTGACTGGATGGTGTAACCAAAGGTGGTTCACCAAAGTCCTTCCGAACTCTAGGTACTTCTTCCAGTACTTCTGCATATCTATCTTCTGCCTTTTGCTCTTTTAATTGAGACAATAAGTTAGATAACATACCTCCTGGTACTTGATATAACAGTGTTTTAATATTAACACCCATAACTTTTGGATTTAAACATCCGGATTCCAATGCCTGATCCCTTTGAGGTCTAAAATAATCTGCAATCTCTGCCAATAATTTTTGATCTAAACCTGTATCATAAGGTGTACCTTTAAAAGTTTCCACCATAACTTCTGTTGCCGGCTGGCTGGTTCCCATAGCAAATGGAGACATGGCAGTATCGATAATATCACAGCCTGCTTCTACTGCCTTCAGATAAGTCATTCCAGCAACTCCACTGGTATAATGGGAATGTAAATCAATTGGAATATTTACTGCAGATTTTAAGGCAGTAATTAATTCAGTTGCTTTATATGGAACTAGTAATCCTGCCATATCCTTTACACAGATAGAATCTGCTCCCATACTTTCTATATTTTTTGCCAAATCAATAAAATATTCAGTAGTATAAGCATCACCAAGTGTATAGCAGATAGCTACCTGAGCATGGCCTTTTTCTTTATTTGCTGCCTTTACGGCACATTCCAGGTTTCTTAAATCGTTTAATGCATCAAAGATACGGATAATATCAATACCATTTGCAATGGATTTTTGAACAAAATATTCTACCACATCATCTGCATAATGGCGATATCCTAATATATTCTGTCCTCTAAATAACATTTGTAATTTTGTATTCTTAAATCCTGTTCTTAACTTTCTAAGTCTTTCCCAAGGATCTTCTTTTAAAAATCTTAGTGATGCGTCAAAGGTTGCACCACCCCAACATTCTACAGAATGATAACCTACCTTATCCATTTTGTCTATAATAGGGAGCATTTGCTCCGTAGTCATTC
>CALDJN010000060.1 GCA_937901695.1 uncultured Anaerocolumna sp. | reverse complement strand
ATCTAATAGCTTTATTTCCACATCTTTTTACCTTCCAAGGTATCTAACAGTAAAAGGTATGGGGAAATAAAGCTATTAGATACCTTGGAAGGTAAAAAGATGTATCTTCATATCTTTGAAAACATTCGAGAGTTTACCAATTGTCCTAAGGTGGTAGTGACACAATACGAAGAAATATATAGGATGTCCCTGGAGTATGGATATACTCCGGTTAAGAACCTGGAACCTGAACTTGGTATTTCCCACTCCATCCATCTGGGATTAAGAAAAATATTAGAATTGGAACCAGACCTTGACGGAGTATTGTTTAGTGTTTGCGACCAACCATATCTAAAAAAAAGCACCATAGAACACTTAATAAGTATCTACATCAATTCAAAGAAAGCTTTGGCATGCGTTATATATGAAAATAACTTAGGTAACCCATGCATCATCGGCAAGAAATATTATCAGGAATTATTTGCATTAGAAGGTGATGTTGGGGGTAAGAAGGTTATAAAAAGATATCCGGAAGATGTGGAATTAATTGCTGTAGAAAATCAGGTGGAACTTCATGACATTGATAGAAAATCAGATAAGTGGAGATTATCTGGTGAAGACAGGTGCAGTAATAGCAGCGGCAGGAATGAGCTCGCGCATTAATTCATTTAAGCCCATGCTAAAGAATGGCTCTATTATGATGATTCAAAGAATCATACAAAGCTTTGAGCAAGTGGGAGTAGGTTCTATTATTTTTAAATAATCAATATAAAAAGGGAAGATACTCTTTATATAAGTAAAATATAAAAGAGGAAGTACTCTTTGCATATATAAAATTAAAGAGGAGATATTTTAAATGAAAAGAAAATTAGCAGTACTATCAATTGTTATGGTTATGATTTCGGCTTTGATTGCCGGATGTTCCGGGAAAACCACTAAGGAAAAAAAGGATGAGTCCGGGGCAAGTGAAAATTCTGGCGTGGCACAAGAAAAAGACACAGCAGAAGAAGCTAAAACAGATACCCAATCTGGAAAAACCACTGCAGAATCAGAAAATAAGGAACCGGTTACCATTTTAATTGCAGCAGCTGCCAGTATGGAAAAATCACTGGAGGAATTAATACCTCAGTTTGAAGAAAAATATCCATGGATAACAGTGGAAGGTACCTATGATAGTTCAGGAAAACTACAAACACAGATTGAAGAAGGCTTAGAAGCTGATATCTTTCTATCAGCAGCTATGAAACAGATGAATGCATTAAAAGATGAAAATATGATAGATGGGGATTCTATAGTAGAATTATTAGAAAACAAGGTTGTATTAATTGTACCAACAGGTGTAGATTCTAAGGTAACAAGTTTTGATGATATTCTGAATGCAGGCACTATAGCCATTGGTGATCCGGAAAGTGTACCTGCCGGTCAATATGCAAAAAAGGTATTTGATTCCTTGGGTATTTATAATAAAGTTGCAGAGAAAGCAAGCTTTGGAACTAATGTTACGGAAGTACTGAACTGGGTGGCAGAAGGAAGTGCTGATGCAGGTGTAGTTTATGCTACAGATGCCAAAACTACAGATAAGGTAACTGTTATTGCAGAAGCACCGGAAGGAAGTCTGGATGAGAAAGTAATTTATCCTATAGGTCTTGTAACAGCATCAGAAAAGAAAGAAGCGGCAGGCTTATTCGTAGAATATCTCCAAAGTGAAGTAGGAACTAATTTATTTAAAAAGTATGGTTTTACTGTAGAATAAATGATGTGATATCAATAAATGAAAAGGATTCTTCGCAAATTCAACTTCGTTGAATCTTTGCTCAGAATTATCATGCGTACACGCACGACAATGAATGAAAGGGATTCTTCGCAAATTCAACTTCGTTGAATTTTTGCTCAGAATGACACGCTTTCATAGCAATGACACGCAGAAAGGGATTATTGTAATGGATTATTCACCTATTTTAATATCTATGAAAACTGCTTCCATAAGTATACTAATTACATTCTTTCTAGGAGTTGCTGTTGCCAAACTGGTACATGGCATGAAACATGAAAAAATAAAAGTAGTTTTAGATGGAATATTGACTCTTCCCATGGTGTTACCGCCCACCGTTGCAGGATTCTTTCTTTTGTACTTATTTGGTGTAAGACGTCCTATTGGAGAGTTTTTAGTATACTTTTTTGGTATTAAAATAGCCTTTTCCTGGTGGGCAACGGTGTTAGCCGCTGTGACCATATCCTTTCCTCTTATGTATCGCTCTGCAAGGGGAGCTTTTGAACAGGTGGATATGAATTTAATCTATGCAGGAAGAACCCTGGGTATGTCAGAAGGAACCATTTTTCGAAAGGTTTTAATGCCAAATGCTATGCCTGGAATACTTTCTGGTGCCATATTATCATTTGCAAGAGGACTGGGCGAATTTGGTGCCACCACTATGATAGCAGGAAATATTGCAGGTAAAACAAGAACCCTTCCTCTGGCTGTTTATTCAGCAGTTGCAGCAGGGGATATGGATACAGCTTATCATTATGTTCTTATATTAGTATTCATTTCATTCGCTGTAGTCATATTGATGAATGTAGCAGCCTTAAGAAAAAGGTAGGAAAATAGAATGAGTTTAAAAGTTCATATACATAAAAAGTTAAAAGGTTTTGAGCTAAAAGTGGATTTTGAGACAGATGGGAAACCTATGGGAATCTTAGGTTCCTCCGGTTCTGGTAAAAGTATGACTTTAAAATGTATTGCAGGCATTATTACACCAGATGAAGGATATATTGAACTGGGTGGTAAGGTTTTATTTGACTCTAAGAATAAAATTAACCTGAAACCACAGGAGAGAAAAGTAGGATATTTATTTCAGAATTATGCCTTATTTCCCAACATGACTGTTGAAGAAAATATTGCTATCGGAATTATAGGCTCAAAAAGTGAGAAGGCTCAGGTAGTAACCCGGATGTTACATAATTTTAAGCTGCAGGGCTTAGAAAAAAGATACCCAAGCCAGCTATCAGGAGGACAGCAGCAAAGGGTTGCCTTGGCAAGAATATTGGCATATGAACCGGATGCATTATTGTTAGATGAACCTTTTTCAGCACTGGATGCCTATTTAAAAGAGGAATTGCAAATACAATTACATGATTTATTAGATTCTTATAAAGGAGAATCACTATTAGTTACTCACAGCCGTAATGAAGTATACGAATTAACAAAAGATTTAGTGGTTATGGATCATGGTAAATTACTAATGGCTGGCGATACCAAAAAGATTTTTTTAGCTCCATCCAAGATGCAGGTGGCAAGATTAACCGGTTGTAAAAACATATCAAAAGCCAAGAAAATAGCAGATAATCAAGTAGAAGCTCTTGATTGGGGAATGATATTTACAGTAAAAGACCAGGTTTCAGATGATATAACAGGAATTGGAATTCGAGCACATGATTTTAAGCCTTGTGCAAAAACCAATGTTGAAAATAGCCTATATCAAGAAGAGAAAACTCAAAATAAAGTACCCTGCAAGGTAAAAAATATAACAGAATCTCCTTTTGAATGGGTTATAATAATTGATACAAAGGGAAATAATCAAGAATCAGTTATTAGTAATCAAAGCACTATGGCAGAGAACAAAAACTCTTTTATAGATGTACAAAATTCTGATATAACTAATCAGAACACCAGTATTTGGTGGAAAATAAGTAAGAACCAGCTAAATAGTCAATTAAGTGACGGTATGCCTGATTTTATTACCGTTGCTCCGGAAGATATATTGTTGCTAGAGGACTAAATTCAGAAAGGATATATTGCTGCTAGAGGACTAAATTCAGAAAAGATATATTGTTGCTAGAGGATTAAATTCAGAAAGGATGGTAAAGTATGTATAAGAATATTTACAAGGAAATATTGGAAAAGGTAAGTAATGGTGAGAAGACATGTATTATTTCTTCATGGGTAAATAAAGAAGGAGTTAATGAAAATCTGCATAAGAATATTGTAGATGGTTCAGAAGGGGATATACAGGTTAATAATACCTTAGACGGTGGTATTCCTTCTTATGTAGAAGAAAATGAAAACAGAAGATTAATAGAGCCTTTTTATCCGGAGGAAAGACTTATTATACTAGGCGGAGGGCATATTGCAAAACCATTGGTGGATTTCGCTGCTAAAATTGGTTTTTCCATAACCTTAGTTGATGATAGACTTAGCTTTGCAAATAGAGAGAGATTTCCATTGGCGAAGCAGGTTATTTGTGATGGATTTGGAAATGCTATAAAGTCCTTACAGCTTAAAGAATCTGATTATGTAATTATTATTACCAGAGGACATCGATATGACAGCGACTGTCTAAGAGCCATATGTAAGGGATCGGAACCAAAATATGTTGGTATGATTGGTTCCAGAAGGCGTACCGCTATTGTGAAAGAAAACTTAGAGGCAGAAGGCTGCAGCAAGGAAAGATTAAACCGGGTACATACGCCAATCGGATTAAATATCGGTGGAATAACACCAGAAGAAATCGCCATTTCCATTGTGGCAGAATTAATCTATGAAAAACGTTTAGGGCTTGGTGACAAAAAACAAGTGAATCGTTCCGATATGGATTTTGATGTATTAAAGGTGTTATCAGAGGAAGAAAATGTTCCAAAAGCATTAATTACAGTAATTAGCGCAAAGGGTTCCGTACCAAGAGGTGCCGGCGCCAAAATGATAGTTTACCCTGATGGAAGAATAGTAGGAAGCGTCGGAGGAGGCTGCAGCGAGGCGGCAGTAATAGGTGATGCCAGACATATAATCGGTACTGGCACCTATAAAATGCTGGATATTGACTTGACAGGAGATGCAGCTGAAGAAGAAGGCATGGTGTGCGGAGGCATAATGACTGTGCTAGTTGAAGATTTCAATTAGTGAAACAAAGGTTTACGTATTAGATTCAAAAAGGTTTTAATTCATTGTTAATTATAAAGTGTAAATGTATTTAAAGAGGCTATTGTAAAATTGTCATTTTGAACGTAAATTTTGCAAAGCTAAATTTTAAGTAAAAAATCATTATGAATCTATGATTCTTCGTGTATATAAGTAAAAAGGAGCGATATCAACTTTTCCGGTATTTGGAAGCCAGGAAAAATTGATACCGTTCCTTTTTAATTATCTTGTTATTTTAGATTTTAGTTTGTACCGATACTTACGGTTTCAGGAAGTGTGCTGCCGCCATCAATCACAATTTGAGCACC
>CALDJN010000059.1 GCA_937901695.1 uncultured Anaerocolumna sp. | reverse complement strand
GGTCTCCAATTCATAACGGTAGCTGCCGCCTTTTTCTGTCAAAATAAAGGGCTCTTTTATAATCGCCTGTAAATCAACCTTTTCTCCATCTGTAAAGGAGTGGCTGCTTGCGGTTACAAAAACAATATCTTCCTCCTGCTGTACAGCCCTAACCCATTCTGAACCATATACCTTTTTATCCAATGTAAAGAACAAATCAATATCATTGCATTTGGTCATATCTATCAATTCCTCTGTTGTAGCGGTTCTTATAATAGTCTCTACCCGAGGACAGACGTTGTGAAATTGTAGCAATAGTTCCGGAAGTATTGCTGTACATAGGGATTCCACGCTTCCGATACGAAGTGACCCTGTGGGAATATCAGCGTCTGATGCAAAGGTCTTGGCAGTATTGGTGACCCTCATGATTTCGTTGGCATGAAAGATAAACGCCTCTCCCTGCTCCGTCAGGCTCACTTGTTTGCCTATTCTTTCAAAAAGCTGTGTTCCCAGTTCTTTCTCCAGTTGCTGTATCTGAATCGTGACAGTGGATTGTGAGTACCCAAGTTGTTCTGCTGCTTTGGAAAAATTCTGCGTTGCTGCTACCCTTAAAAAAGTTACAATATTTCTGAATTCCATATTTACACCCATTGCATATCACATCTGCTTGCAGATGTGATACTGCCACAAATAAATAGGTTGAAAGAATCGATTTATGGCATTCCTTCTATTTTTATATTTTCTCTCAACCTTATACCTATTAATAATTTAAATATATATTATCAAATCTATGAATTTTACAAATACATGGTTACATGGTACTATTGGTAGTAAGAAAAGTCAAGTTTTTCGAGGACGTTTCCAATATTTTAAGTAAGTAAGGTGACAATAGGATGAACAAACAGGAAATGAGATTTAACAATCAAATTCAGAGGGCAGTGGAGGATTTCGTGCAGATGTTTTGTGCCAATAAGGGGGAATTGGCTGCTCATAAGATTACACTTGAAGCAGATGACAACCAAATTGCCAAGCTGAAGAAAATTGGCATACCAGCTAAGGGGTGCCCTATAGATAAAGCAGTAACCCAGATGATGGAAGATGTTTATAAATACAGGGCAAGGGTAAATCATCCAAGATTTTTTGGATTTGTTCCAGGACCTGTGTCCATGTTATCCTGGCTTGGAGATATTATGACGGCAGCCTATAATATCCATGCTGGAAGCTGGGCGACTAGCTCTGCAGCAAGCTGTATTGAACAGGAATTGATTGGCTGGCTTTGCGAACAGGCAGGCTATACAGAAAAGTCCGGCGGATTGTTTGTGTCCGGTGGTTCTATGGCAAATATGACGGCATTGACTGCCGCTCGTGATACTATATTAAAAGAGGAAACACGGCATTTAGGTGTAGCTTACGTATCGGATCAGACTCACAGCTCTGTGGAAAAAGGTTTACGGATTATTGGAATTCCCAATACCAGAATCAGAAAAATACCCACCGACGGTTGTTTCCGAATGGATGTAGAACAATTAAAAAATGCCATAAAAGCGGATATAGCAGATGGGCTGATTCCATTTGTTGTAATTGCAAGTGCTGGCACTACCAATACCGGCAGTGTCGATCCACTGCCAGAAATCGCTTCTTTGTGTCAAAACTACGGTATATGGATGCATGTGGATGGTGCATATGGAGCCTCAGTATTATTGACGAAGAAATATAAATATCTGCTTAAAGGAATTGAAGCAGCAGATAGTATTAGTTGGGACGCCCATAAGTGGCTGTTTCAGACTTATGGCTGCAGTATGGTTCTGGTAAAGAACAAAGCAAATCTATTTAATACCTTTAATACCCATCCGGAATACCTTAAGGATCTGGAAGCAAAGGAAGATCAGATAAACTATGGGGATATGGGAATGGAACTGACCCGTCCTGCCCGTGGATTGAAATTATGGTTTACCCTTCAGGTAATGGGATCAGATGCTATGGGTGCGGCTATAGAGCATGGATTCCAGCTTGCAGAATGGGCAGAGGATGAATTAAAAAAGAAAAGAGATTGGGAAATTATTTCCCATGCGCAACTTGCCATTGTGAATTTCCGTTTTGCTCCTTCTGGCATAACAGAAGAACAGGCGGATGAACTAAATCAGAAAATCTCTAAGGCAATTATTGATAATGGTTATGCTGGTGTCTTTACTACAGAACTAAATGGCAAAAAGGTTTTACGAATTTGTGCAATTCATCCGGATACAACGGAAAGTGATATAAGAAATACAGTCCGACTTCTCAATGAATATGCCCAAGAGTTTTACCTGCCTTTAAGGGCAATCAGTTAAAAGCTTTGCAATTCTCACTTTGTAAGCAAAGGTAAGGTACTATTTGTCATTCTGAGAGCAAATTCAGCTTGCTGAATTATGCTTGAAGAATCTCTCTCTAAAATGGGATTCTTCGAGCTTATAATCCAGCTTTGCTGGATTTGCCCTCAGAATGACAGCTTACAAGGGGGATTCTTCGAGCTTATAATCCAGCTTTGCTGGATTTGCCCTCAGAATGACAGCTTACAAGGGGGATTCTTCGAGCTTATAATCCAGCTTCGCTGGATTTGCCCTCAGAATGACAGCTTACAAGGGGATTCTTCGAGCTTTAAATTCAGCAAAGCTGAATTATGCTCTCAGAATGACAGTTCTGCAACAGCCCCTTTGGCATTGTATACTATACAGTTCTGCAACAGCCCCCTTTGGCATTGTATACTATAGGGAGGAGTATTTATAATCTGCTTTTACTTTAAATAATCTAATAACAACTCTAATAGTTCTGTGTTCTTTTCAGGTTTCATAAAACAAAACCTTATGAATTTCTGATCTAAGAATGGAAAGGTAGAACAGTCCCTTATCATGAAACCTTTACGAATGGCAGCATCGAATAAATCTGCTGCAGTAACGCTTTCCTTTAATATCTTAACCAGTACAAAGTTAGCTGTAGGAGGATATACTTTCACATTCTTACACTCTTTTAACACTTGAAATATTCGGTTTCTTTCTGAACGAATTAATTCTCTGGTTTTGTCTATATATTCCTTATCATTAAACATTATCTCCCCAGCAATGGCAGCAAGGGTATTAATAGTCCAAGGATTTTTCTTCTTATTTACTTCCCTGAGTAAATCCACATTACCGCAAATTGCATAGCCTAAACGCAAGCCCGGAGCTGCAAAGAACTTGGATATGCCACGTAAAATGATAATATTATTATAATATTCTGCTAATGAAACAGAAGTTATCTGGCTTATATCATCAACAAACTCTACATAGGTTTCATCAACCATACAATATATATGCTTTTGCTTACATATATCAAGAATCTTTCGCATATCTGATGCTGGAATAGCGGAAGAAGTAGGATTGTTTGGATTGCAGATAACCAGTAAGTCAAAATCCGCAGATAGTTCCTTCTCCAGAGCTTTTACATCAAGTTTAAAGTCTGTTTCCTCTTCTAAACGATAATAGTGAGAGCTGCCTCCCCCTAATGTAATTTCACGTTCATATTCGGAATAAGTTGGTCCAATAATAAATGCCTTCTTTGGATGGGTAATCTGAATAAACAAAGAAATTAATTCGGTGGAACCATTACCAACTACAATATGGTTCATATCTGCATGAATATAATCTGCAATGGACTTTCTAAGTGCCGTATATTCTCTGTCTGGATATCCGGTAATAGCATCTATTCTATCAGCTAAGGTAACACGAAGTTTTGGTGAAATACCGAGGGGATTCACATTTGCAGAAAAGCTTGTAATATCCTCTTTCTTAATGCCGTAAATAGCTTCTATTTTCTCTAAATCACTTCCATGAAAATGTTCTTGTGGTTTAATCAATTGATCAAGTCCTTTCTGTATTTAAAATGAATTTTGAGTTGTCAAGAGGCTTACCTAACCTTGACCTTTTGGCTCTCTAATCATTATTTTAATATTTGCTTTTATATATATTATACCGTATTTGCAAATCTTACAATATAAAGTGCAAGATTTATAGGGTTGTTTCATGAAGCCATTACTTCAAACATTTATGTTTGAAGTAACGCAGGATGTCATTTTTATTGATTTCATTTTGTTTTTATCCTAAAAAGGTGCAAAATATTCCCTTGGATTTTTTATTCCAAAAAGTTGAGATTTATTTTATATTAGTTTTAGCGGACTTTGTGTATGCCACTAAAAACATACTTCGCTATCAGGTTTAGAACGCAGGAAAATATATCCGTCATCTCCTGAACTCCTTTGCCTGTATCGTCCTGGATACAGACAATTTACAGATCCATTAATATATGGAATTTTAATTTGGTGAAATTGCCTAAAAATAAAGCATAATATTAAGCAATATTATCAAATAGTTAAAATTTATTTGACGGGAATAATCATTTATGGTAATATATTGTATAGATATCATATTAACTTGGATTGTTACTGGTAAGGCAGGCTAAACCAACTTTAAATCGATGCAGGCGAATGCATTTTTGAAGTATGGTTTATTTTTTTACTAAAATAATAATAGAAAGAGTAAAAAAATATGGAGATTATTAAATTAATTAACAATAACATAGTAAGCGCTTTTGATGATAAGAATCGGGAAGTTATCGTAATGGGTCGGGGACTGGGCTTTGGAGCTGCAGTAGGGCAGCCTGTTGATGTAACAAAAGTACAAAAAATATTCCGCATGGATAGTGATGATGAGACAAAAAGACTCCAAGATGTATTAACAGATGTACCTTTGGAACGTGTGCAGCTGGCGAATCGGATTATTAATGATGCAGAGAAGATTATCACGAATAAGATGCAGCGTGGTATATATATTACTTTGATTGATCATATTAATTTTGCCATTGATCGATATCATCAAAACATTGAATTCAGTAATCCACTCCTTATGGATATTAAAAGATTTTATCCAAAAGAATTTATGGCAGGAAAGAATGCCGTTAATTTCTTAAACAATGAGCTTTCCATTGAATTATCAGATGACGAAGCCGCTTCTATTGCACTTCATTTTATCAATGCAGAACTTGGAGTGGAGATGCCAGAAACCATTAATGCAGCAAAGATGATTCAAAGTATTGTAAAGATTGTAAAGTATCACTATAATATGGAATTAGATGAAGCATCTTTGAATTATGAGCGTTTTATTACTCATCTTAAGTTTTTTACACAAAGAATAGTAACGCAAAAAGGCATTGATTCCAATGAAAAGGAATTGAATGATATCATTAAAAAACAATATCCGAATGCATATCATTGTGCTGATAAGATAAAGAAGTACATAGAAAAAGAATATCAGACGACTATAAGTGATGACGAAATGACATATTTAACAGTACATATTAAAAGAATTACAACTTCAAAAGAAGAATAAATGCAATTACAGTTTGCGGATTGTTACTTTTAACGAAGGCAAAACCCAAATTGGAATTCAAGTAGACGCGTATACTTGAATTTCTGATTTGGGCTTTTTTATTTTCTTGCCTTTAGTAATTACCCTTTTACTGTAAGGTGTTTAGATAAAAAAGAGTTAAATATATTAATTTTTAACGAAATGGAGTGGAGGATTGTTATGAACAAATATGATGGATTAGCAAGAATTATTATTCAAAACGTTGGTGGAAAATCCAATGTTATTAGCTTAACACATTGTGTGACTAGGCTGCGTTTTAAATTAAAAGATGAGAGTAAAGCAAACACGGATGTACTAAAAGCAACCGATGGTATTGTAACCGTTATGAAAAGCGGTGGTCAATATCAGGTAGTAATCGGAAATCATGTACCAGATGTATTCGCAGCTGTCAATGAGATTGGTGGATTTGGAGCAAAGGCTGAAGAAACTGAAGATGCTCCAAAGAAAAAAATGAGTATGGGTGCTGCATTTATTGATATGATATCAGGAGTTTTTGCTCCTACCCTTGGTGTATTATGTGCAACTGGTATGATAAAGGGTGTTCTTGCATTACTATTATTCTTTGGAATATTAACGGAAGCATCTGGAACTTATCAAATTTTAAATGCTGTAGGGGATGGGTTCTTTTATTTCTTACCCATTGTATTAGCATTTACCGCATCAAAGAAGTTTAATTTGAATCAGTTTACAGGTATGGCAATTGCATTTGCATTGGTTTATCCAAAGATTGTATCTTTAACAGGTGGAGAGACTTTGGGAACGTTATTTGCCGGAAGTATGTTTGAATCTACAATCTTTACTAAATTCTTAGGAATTCCAGTGCTTTTACCAGCTGGTGGCTACGGTTCAACGGTTATTCCTATTATCATAGCAATATGGGTAGCATCCAAGTTTGAGAAGTTCTTTAAAAAGGTGATACCAGATGTAGTAAAAACCTTCTTAGTTCCTATGTTTACATTGATGATAGCAGTACCATTGACTTTTATTGTAATTGGACCAATTTCTAATTGGGCATCTGCAATCGTAGGGCAGGTAACAGCATTCCTTTATAATTTAAGTCCTCTTATTGAAGGCGCATTCGTAGGTGCATTATGGCAGGTATTTGTTATGTTTGGGCTACATTGGGGGTTAATACCAATTATGGTGATAAATTTAACAACGCTTGGTTATGATAATGTTCTTCAACCATTTTTTGCAGCATCCTTTGCTCAAACAGCAGTTGTGCTTGCAATTTTAATTAAGACAAAAGATAAGAAACTAAAATCACTTTCAATACCAGCATTTATTTCAGGTATATTTGGAGTTACAGAGCCTGCAATTTACGGAATTACACTTCCTAAGAAGAAACCGTTCATTATCTCATGTATCGCAGCTTCTATTGGTGGTGCAATTATCGGTGCAGCAAGAGTTACTTCCTATACAATAGGAGGAATGGGTATATTTGGCTTTCCATGTTACATCAATCCTAAAACGAAAGATGCTTCCAGCCTTATATGGGTATTGATTGGAATTGCAGTAGCAATGATCATCGCATTTGTGGCAACTATGATTACTTATAAAGATGATGAACCAGCAAAAATTGAGAATAATAGCACAGCGAACCGAGCTTCTAAAGGAATCATTGATACAATAGTAAGCCCGATGAAAGGTGAAGTAAACGAATTAAGCGAAATAACCGACGAAGCATTTTCAAGCGGGGCATTAGGGCAAGGTGTAGCAATCTTACCATCAGAAGGAAAAGTATTTGCGCCATGTGATGGCAAGATTATCAGTTTCTTCCCAACGAATCATGCCATTGGAATTGCCTCTGACAAGGGAGCAGAAATCTTAATTCATGTTGGAATTGATACTGTTAATTTAGAAGGAAAGTATTTTACAGCAAAAGTAAAACAAGAAGAAAGCATAAAGAAAGGACAGCTTCTATTAGAGTTTGATATGGAAGCAATTAAAAAAGAAGGTTACTCATTAATATCTCCAGTAATTATAACCAACGCAGATGACTATACAGATGTAATTGCTGAGACTGGCAAAAATGTTAACAACGGAGATAGATTAATTGACATATTATAGGAGGTATATATTATGAAGGGATTTCCAAAGGGATTTTTATGGGGAGGGGCAACTGCTGCCAATCAATGTGAAGGTGCATATCAAGAAGGAGGAAGAGGTCTTGCTAATGTAGATGTGGTACCATCGGGTGAAGACCGATTCCCTGTAGCAATGGGAAAGAGGAAGATGTTATCTTGTGATGATACTCATTATTACCCAAGCCATGAAGCAATTGATATGTATCATCATTATAAAGAAGACATCGCTTTATTTGCAGAGATGGGCTTTCAATGCTACCGACTCTCCATTGCCTGGTCAAGAATATTTCCAAATGGAAATGATGAAAAGCCAAATGAAGAAGGACTTAAGTTCTATGAAGATTTATTTGATGAGTGTCTAAAGTATGGCATTGAGCCTTTAGTTACCATATGCCACTTTGATGTACCAATGCATCTGGTTTCGGAATTCGGGGCATGGAAGAGCAGGAAGATGATAGATTGTTATACCAGATATTGTGAAACTATTTTTACCAGGTATAAAGATAAGGTAAAATACTGGCTCACCTTTAATGAGATTAATATGCTTCTTCATCTTCCATTTATGGGAGCAGGAATCCTTTTTGAGGAAGGTGAAAATGAATTACAGGTTAAATATCAGGCTGCACATCATGAGCTAGTTGCCAGTGCTATAGCCACCAAGATTGGACATTCCATTAATCCAGAATTTAGGATTGGCTGCATGTTAGCAGCAGGAAATACTTATGCTTATACCTGTGCGCCAGAAGATGTATGGAAATCCATGGAGAAGGATCGAGAAAATTATTTCTTTATTGATGTTCAGTCTAGAGGAGAATATCCTGCTTATACCATGAAGTTGTTTGAGCGGGAAGGTATTACAATAGAAATGGAAGCAGAGGATGAAAAAATCTTAAAAGAGAATACAGTAGATTTTATCTCCTTCTCTTATTACTCATCCAGACTAACCAGTGCAGATCCTAATAAAAATAAAGGAACGGAAGGCAATGTATTTGCAACCTTAAAAAACCCTTATCTAAAGGCAAGTGAATGGGGTTGGCAGATTGATCCACTAGGACTTCGCATTACTTTAAACTCTTTATATGACCGATATCAAAAGCCATTATTTATCGTTGAAAATGGTCTGGGTGCAGTAGATACTCCCGATGAACATGGACAGATTAAAGATAGCTACCGAATTGAATATCTGCGCGAACACATTAAAGCAATGAATGCTGCAGTCAATGAGGATGGTGTTGATCTAATGGGATATACGCCATGGGGCTGTATTGATCTTGTTAGTGCAAGTACCGGTGAGATGAAAAAGAGGTATGGATTTATCTATGTAGATAAGGATAATGAAGGAAAGGGGACACTTAGGAGAAGTAAGAAAGAATCTTTTGAATGGTATAAAAAAGTAATTGCTTCGAATGGAGCAGATCTAGAATAAGCACCAATCTCTATTCCTTGAATATAGTATACTATTATTGGAAATGAATTTATCCGATGACCACCCACCCTAATACTCCTATCTTCTATCAAAGTGGAAGATAAGGGCGGCTACGTCCCTGGATAACGATTTCTAAGCTTAAGGCAGGGTTAAAACTCCATCTGAAGCTAAGAGTTCTGTTTATAATGTTCATAAGAAGAATCATTTACAAAGGAGATCAATGACACGATTTCATGTAAATGATTCTTTTTACAACTGTCATAAGTTTGCAGATACTCTTCAAAGACGGATTGATACTTCGGATTTCTATCCAACTTTTTCTTTTCATCTTCCAGCATATCAAATAGATTTCCCAATTCTTCGTAGGTGAGTGGATTTGATCTTTTTACTGTAAGTACAAAATGTCCTTCACCATTTTCAATTGCACCCATGATCTGCTGGGTTGTTCCAATCGCATCAATCGTTATAATGCTTTCCTTGATATTTAAAAGCTCAAGGAGTCTGGGTATCGCCGTCATCTCATTCTCTTTTTGCTACATTGGAAGCTGGGCTATGACCAGTTCCGTGATGCTGTCTATTGCATTTAGAATATATGGTGTTTTTCCTTTTTTTATCCTTTCTGCATAATCATACTTGGTCCTTCTTCCAGATCTCAGGTCCGTTACCATCCGCATGTAACAAATCAGTTCCCTTGTTTCTTTATTTATGCTCCCTGCGTTATCCTATCTTCCTTTTACCCAGACTGTCCAATCTAACCTTTGTAATCTTTCTAGTGGGTATACGTAAAGAAGGTTAGATTCGTGCATCTCGTGAAGCGGAGTGGTCTGAACCCACGAAGGTGAGGAAGTAAAAGGAAGATGGGATGCCACAGGCTGAACTGTTCAACTTTATTGAACTTTATTGAATTTATTGATTTATTGAAATTGGCAATCTTAAGAGCAAGAGACTATTGCTAATTTATGTCGATTAGTGTTATAATCATTATAATTGAAATCGTGAAAAAGTAATATATTTTATCAGAATATTAAATTTGGGGTGGAGAAATTGAAAGAGAAAGTGGAACGGCTGGCTAAGGGAATATTTGAATATGAAACTCCTCGTATTATAGTCTCCAACGAGGAAATAGAGATTTCTATTATTTCAGGTAATACTTATACTGGTAGTTTTACCATAAAGAATAGTAATAATACCCAGATAAAAGGGATTCTTTATTCCTCTAATCAATTATTAAAACTAGAACAAACCAGATTCACAGAATCCGTTAATACAATAGAATATCAGTTTAATGGGAAAAATATGAGCCCTGGTGACAATGTTAAAGGGGCAATTAGCATTGTTAGCGATTGTGGTGAAATGCAGATTCCATTTACAGCAAATATAGAGGCACCATATTGTAATTCATCCATGGGAAAGATAAAGGATTTATTTCAATTTACGAATCTTGCTAAAGCTGATTGGGCGGAAGCACTAAAAATCTTTAAATCAGATGAATTTATACCAGTCTTTTTGCTTTATGAGAAAAAGTATATACAATTATATGAGAATCTTTTAAAAAGCAAATCTACAAGTCAAGCTATGGAAGAATTTTTAATTGCTGTTCACAAAAAGCTGCGAATCAATATTTCCGTTGATAAACTCTTATTAAATTATCAAATCGAAAAAGAAGGCTTTAAGGATAAACTTACACTAACGAAAGATAACTGGGGTTATACGGAGATTTGTGTCAGTACGGATTCTTCCTTTATTGAATTAGAACATAAAATAATTTTGTCTGAAAACTTTATAGGTAATAACTATCCGTTAGAATTCATTATTAATCCGGAGAAGCTAAAGCCTGGCAATCACTACGGTCAAATTAATATTAAAACGGTACATCAGACTATTGTGGTGGAAGTGAATTGTAAATGCAGCGGAACTAAGCTTATACCAGATTACAATCGCAGTAAAATAAAAACTTCTCTTTTCAAAATAGAAAAAAATTATTTAGATTTTCGAATAAATCGAATTCCTTTAGCAAAATATGTTTCAGATAATATGGAATTACTGGATTATGTCATGGTTTTTGACGAAGAGAAAAAAGAAGAGTATCAGCTGCTAAAAGCACATTTACATATTATATCGAATAAAGATACTTGGGCTAAAGAAATACTGGAACAATATAAAGATAAACTGGAAGAGTTATATAAATCCCATGTGATTTCCTATTGTGCTTATTTATATCTGGAAGCTCTACTATATAAGGGAGATGCTTACATTGAGACGGCGCTGGTTCATACACGTGATTTATATGAAACCAGATATGATGACTGGAGGCTTTTGTGGTTTTTACTTTATATCGATAAGAGATATGAGAATAACAAAGTGCTAAAACTGGAGGATATCAAGAAAGCCTATGTAAAAGGCTGTCACAGTCCCATTATGTATTTTGAAGCAGTGGCTATATTTAACGAGGAACCAACGATTTTCCATGAACTTGGACCCTTTGAATTACAAGTGTTACATTGGGGATTAAGGCAGGATTATATCAATAAAGATGTAGCTTTGCAGTTTACCTATTTAGCAGGTAAACGAAAAGGTTTTCACAGACTGGTTTACGAATGTTTATGCTTAATTTATGAAAAGTATAAATATAAGGATGCTTTATCAGCTATATGCGGTTTGTTGATAAAAGGACATCGAAGAAGTAATACCTATTTTAGATGGTTCCAGTTAGGAGTAGAAGAGCAATTACGTATTACAGAACTTTATGAATACTATATGTACTCCATGAATGAGGATGAAGATATTACCCTTCCTCAATCTGTTCTTCTATACTTTATATATAACAGCAATCTTCATGACCATAAAAAGGCATTTCTTTATGCATATGTAATTAAGAATAAGGAAGCAAATCAGACCATTTACCGAACTTACTTAAAGCACATGGAGCAGTTTGCATTAAAACAGCTGGCATCCCACAATATTAATTCCAGTCTTTCAATTTTATATGAGGAAATATTAGTTCAAGAGGTGATTACTCCAGAGATAGCGAAAGAACTTCCGTACATTATGTACAAACAAGAAATATACTGTAATAATCCTAACATGAAAGGTGTATTTGTTGCCCATAAGGAATTAGATAGTGAAGTATATACTCCGTTAGTCAATGGAGCAGCACAAATTGATATTTACACTGAGAATGCAGAACTTTACTTGGTAGATGAATCTGGCAACAGGTATTTTGTAACTGTAGAATATACACTGAATAAACTTATGAGACCAGAGGATTTTATTAATATTTGTAGTGAATATGAAATCGACCATCCAATGTTACTTTTAAATCTTTTAGAAAAAGTACAGGTTTATCAGAAGGTAGATGAAAGGTCAATCGAATTAATAAAAAGAGTATTACAAATACCTGAATTATCCAAGGAGTATCATAAAGAGAATATTCTTACATTAATTGATTATTATTACGATTATTATGAAGGCGAACGCCTGGAGTCTTATTTACTGGAAATTGATTTTAAAGATCTTGGTAAAGAAGAACGAAACAAAATCATGGAATTATGTATTATTCGAGACTTATACCAGAAAGCTATGGCTGGCTTAGAGGAATATGGCTTTGAAGGAATTGCTCTTAACCGTCTTATTAAACTATGTTCCAGGGTATTACAGAATATGCAATTTACTGGAGATGATGGTTTAAATATAGCAATAAACCAGAAAAATGTTATGGATAATCTTTCGACTTCCCATAAGTCAGAGGATGTGTTAGGCGACTTATGCTATTATATTTTCCAAAACGGTAAATACAATGAAGATATTTTACGTTATATGGTAAAACATTTTTATGGAACTACTGAGGAAATGTTTCATATATGGGAAGCAGCTTCCAACTTTGAAATTGATACATTGGAATTAGATGAGCGAATTATAGTACAAGTGCTTTTCACAGAGAGTTATCTGGTGGACACTTTGTCTGTATTTATGGATTATTATAAGCAAGGTTACAATCATAAGATTGTTCGAGGATTTTTATCCTATAGTGGTTATCAATATTTAGTAAAGGACAGATTCATACAGCCGGAATTATTCCAGATTATGAAAAGAGAACTAACCTATGAAGAAAATGATGTTTGTATGTTAGCTTTATTAAAGGAATTTTCACAACAAGAAGTTTTAGAAGATAAAGACTTAGAATTTGCTGAAATAAATGTGCAAAAATATATAAAAAGGGGAATTATTCTACCTTTCTTTCAATATTTTGAAAAGCACTTTGCATTACCGGCACAGTTAAAAAATAAATTCTTTATAGAATATATTACAGATCCGAAACATAAGGTAAACATACATTACCAAGTGGAAGATCAAAATAATGGGGAAGAATTTATCACAGAAACTATGGAAAATGTCTATCTAGGCATCCACGTGAAGGAGTTTATTGTATTTTATAATGAAAGTATCCAGTATTATATCACTGAAGAGAACCAGGAAGGACAGGTTAATATTACGGAAAGCAAGGATGTAAAACTAGGTGAAGATATTGAATTAGAAGAGGATACCAGATTTAATCATCTAAACTTTATGTTAATGGCTATGGATATGAAAGATGAGAAAACCATGCTTGACAGCATAGAAAGTTACATAAAAAAAAGTTATGTCATATCTAAAATATTCAAACCATTATAGAATGTTAGGCAGGATTACACGAATAGGACAGTGAGAAAAATCTAAATTTTTCTCACGGGAAATTGCTCTGATATCCAAATTTTCAGTGTTTCGGTAAAATGGAGATTAGGTTGAAAAACCTTGTTTTTTCGGCTGGCAATTTGTGCACCAGCGCAAATTACTTTATTCCAAGGCGTTCCAGCGCCAGAATCGAGGTTATTATGAGTGAGCAACTGGGCAATGATCAAAGAAACTTAATAGTAGGGTTTGATTTGTGTGATGATTTCTCTCAGCTTAGTTATTTTAATTATAAAACCCATGAGCCGGAATCCTTTTGTGTTGACTTAGAAGAAAGCAGGTATTTGATACCTACAGCGGTAGGTGTTAAAAACTACTCGAAGGATTGGATTTTTGGAGAGGAAGCAGTTTCCTGTGGTAAATTAGGTACGGGTGTACTTATAGATGGGTTATTAACCAAGCTTAAGACAGGTGAGAATATTAAAATATTTGACGCAGAATTTGATTCCATATCTTTAATGGAAAAATTCCTTCGCAAATGTTTGCTGCTTTTGAAGAAAAAATTCCCTTCAAACACTATTTTAAAGCTTGTCATAACTTTAAAAGAATTGGATGAGAATGTTGTAAATGGTCTATATCAGGTATTGGAAAACTTAGGTATCGGAAAAGACCGGGGATTTATTCAAAGTCATTCTCACAGTTATCAGTATTTTGCTTTAAGCCAAAGTAAAGAACTGTGGATGAATGATATTGGATTGTTTGATTTTGATGAGCAAGGTTTAACTTACTCCCAAATCTACATCAATCATAAGGTAAAACCATATGTGGTAGGACTTAAGGAAGAAGATTTCAGAGAAACTTTAAGTTATCCCATGTTGGAAGAATATAAAAATGGAGAAAATCTGGAATACATCTTTGGAAATATAGCAAATAGTGTTTTACATAAACAGATTGTTTCAACCATTTATGCAACAGGACTTGGCTTTGATGGCAATTGGGCGGATAATACATTAAAGGAGCTTTGTGTAGGCAGGCGTGTATTTAAAGGTCAAAACCTGTATGTTAAAGGCGCCTGCTATATGGCAAAAGAATTAGCAGGTGACTCTAAGTTATCAGATTATTTATTTTTAAGCAAAGAAATGATTACAAACGATATATATATCACCGGGTATTATATTGGGAAAATTGCAGATGTAGTACTAGTAAAAGCAGGAGAACTCTGGTATGAAATAAATAATAATCTGGATATCATATTGGATGATGAACAAGAAATTACCCTTAAATTAAAAAATATAATAAGTGGAGAATCCAAAGGGTATAAGATTAATTTAACAGGGCTTCCAGAACGCCCTAATAGAACTACAAGAATTGGAATCTATATTAAGTTCAAAGATTATGCCAATGCAGTGATAACTTTAAGAGATAAAGGATTTGGTGACTTTTATCCAGCATCAGGGCAAGTTTGGTCAGAAGAAATTGTTGTGCAATAAGAGACTGAGTGCAATAAGAGACTGAGTGCAATAAGAGATTGAGTGCAATAAGAGACTGAGTGCAATAAGAGACTAAGTGCAATAAGAGACTGAGTGCAATAAGAGATTGAGTGCAATAAGAGACTGAGTG
>CALDJN010000058.1 GCA_937901695.1 uncultured Anaerocolumna sp. | reverse complement strand
GCATACTTTGCTTCTTCCATTATAAATTCGCGCCTTGGTGGAACGTTGCTGCTCATTAGTGTAGTGGTGATTTCATCGGCTTCGATGGTATCGCTGATTGTTACTTGTGCAAGGATACGTGTTTCTGGGTTTAAAGTTGTTTCCCATAACTGGTTAGCATCCATTTCACCTAGTCCTTTATAACGCTGTAAAGCAACTATCTTGTTATCCGGGTTTTTACGGAACTTGTCCAACTCGAAGTCATTAAATAAATATTTGGATTCCCGCTTCTTCTTAGCTTTTCCTGCATTTTCATAATCTACCTTATATAACGGCGGAAGACCCCGGTATACTTTACCTTCCAATATTAAGTCTGGCATGAAACGGTAGAAGAAGGTCAGCAGAAGAGTACTTATGTGAGCGCCATCTACATCGGCATCCGTTAGTATAATAATTTTATCGTAGCGAAGCTTTGTAATATCAAAATCATCTCCGATACCGCAGCCAAAGGATGCAATCATAGATTTGATTTCGTTATTTACAAGTATTTTTTCTAAAGAAGCTTTTTCTACATTAAGAATCTTGCCACGCAAAGGTAATACAGCCTGAGTCCTTCGGTTACGAGCTGTTTTAACCGTACCGCCTGCAGAATCGCCCTCTACGATATAAACTTCACATTCCTCTGGCTTTTTAGAAGAACAGGAAGCTAATTTACTTCTGGTATCTACATCATTAAGTTGCTTTATGACAGCACTGCGGGCTTTATCGCCAGCTTTTCTAGCATTATAAGACTTTAGAGAGTTCTCAAGTATAATCTTAAGTATCTCAACATTTTTATCAAAGTATCTTTGTACTTCTGCTGCAAATACTTCATCTACAGCACTTTTGGCATCTGTATTGCCAAGCTTGGTTTTCGTCTGACCTTCAAACTGAGGATCCGGATGTTTGATGGAGATGATAGCCACTAAACCGTTACGAATATCCTTTCCATCAAAGTTTTCGTCCTTTTCTTTCAAGATTCCAAGTTCACGGGCATACTGATTCATTACTCTGGTTAATGCAGTTTTAAAACCGGTAACTAAAGTACCTCCGTCTACAACATTAATACGATTACAATAAGCATTTATTTGTTCTGCAAAGGAGTTGGTATACTGAAATGCCACTTCTACTTCAATATCACCACTTTGACCTTCAATATAAATCGGTTCATCGTGAATGATGGTTGCTTCACGGGTTAAGTAGGATACAAAGCTCTTTATGCCAAACTCTTCTTGATAGGTTACTTTTTCTCCTGTTAGTTGATCTTCGTAATGAATAATCAGATTTTTATTTAAGTATGCAATTTCTTTTAGTTTCTTTTTTATTGTGTCAGCTTTAAATTCAACGGTTTCAAATATGGTACTGTCAGGGTAGAAGGTTACTTTTGTACCTGTATCGCTTTTATTGCATTTCCCAATTACAGGGAGCATACCATCTTCTAAGGATACAATGGGATGTCCACCATTTTCATATTCGTCTCGATATATTTTTCCATCACGTTTAATTTCAATAATCATACGACTGGATAACGCATTAACAACAGATGCACCAACACCATGAAGACCACCGGATACTTTATAAACAGAACCTCCGAATTTACCACCTGCATGAAGAATGGTATAAACAACTCTTACGGTAGGGATTTTTTTGGTTGGATGAATATCTACGGGTACACCGCGTCCGTTATCTGCAATTGCGATACCACCATCTTTCTGAAGTATTACATGTATTTCTGTACAATAGCCTGCAAGATGTTCGTCGATTCCGTTATCAAGAATCTCCCATATCAAATGATGTAATCCACGAGGTCCAGTACTTCCTATGTACATGCCGGGACGTTTTCTAACTGCCTCTAGTCCTTCTAAGACCACGATTTGACTTCCTGTATATTGTTCCATTATTCGATTCCTTTCCTAATAAACATAAGTGATATTGTAACATATTTTCCAATGAAAATCCACCTTTTTAGCAATCATACGTTCGCATTTTTGTTTTGTGGAGGGTGCGGCAGGGATTCTTCGCAAATTCAACTTCGTTGAATCTTTGCCCAGAATGACATGCTTTCATAGGAATGACAAGGTGCGCAGAATTATAATGCTAAATAGCACCACTGTAAATGAAAGAGATTCTTCGCTGCGGCTCAGAATGACAAGCTCTTATTTTATCATAATTCGGGACCCATTGAAAGGTATCGCTTGGTTATCCGTAAAGGTTGCCCTGAAATTAAATATTCCTGCATAGCCTTTGTTATCCCAGGCACCACCATAGGTTAATACGTAAGTGACATCTTCCTTCCCAAGATTATACCAGGCATCACAGTAATAACTGGAGGTTAATGCGCCATTTCCAATTTCACTGGGAAACATAATGAGAGGGTGAAGAGAATCGTATCCCATAGTTTTTACTACTATATTGGCAGGTGTTCCAAATTTCTTGGGCCATAATTGCACGTCTTGTACCGGAAGAGGATAACTTATTCTTACCTCTTTTCCATCTGAATATTGAATGTATAGATTTGAGTTCTTTACATATGCCTGATCCAAATAAATAGATACATTACCCCAAAGATTTTCTATTCCACGGTATTTAAAAGACCTATGTCCGCTTTTTCCGGAAATGGATCCTGTAACATAGGGTAAATTATCCGTTTCTCCATTCTTACAAGGAATACAAGTGATACCCGTTTCTCCTTGTATAATATCTATAGGCTCACCGGTAAAATGTATTTCATATGTATCATCACCAATTTCCTTTATGGATGTGATTTCCCTCTGGAATTTATCCGGAATGTTTCTAAATTCTTTCCAGCTGCTTAGAAGGGATACGGCATCTCCCTCTCGAAATCTCTGAGTCATATTGGTATTTGCTACGAAGATTCGGTTGGTAGAAGCTTCTGACTTTATAGCATAGTATGACGTGCTTTTATCTTTTAATAAATAAGGTAAGTATACATTTCCTGTGAAAAGAGATTGAGAATCCAATACTGCTGTTTCCACAAGATAAAGCTTTTGTATTGTCAGTATACTAAGCAGGTCACATTCTCTAATGCCTTTTGTTTTCCTTAAAAAGCCTTTTAATTGCTTCATGGTGGCTTTGATTACAGGAAAAGAATCTGACTTACTTTCTAACTTCTTATTATTTAATGAGGAAAGATACGCACCAACATAAATGTGTTCTAAAGTTCCTGATTCATTTATAAAGGAAGGATCCAAAGAAAATCCTTCTTCTTTTGATGCACTAATCCATAAATATTCGCAATCATCTATAATTTCACGTTTACTATAAAACTTTGGAATCTCAACCATGATATTTCCTACACTTCCATCCAGTGCAAAATTCGGAGAATCCCTGTAGGTTACGATACGTTTATTATTCTTATCAATTTTTATAGCACATAATTTCATATGTGACCATGGGTATATGAAATCAAAATCATTTTCATAGGGAGTGGCCCATTGGCTGCCATTAACATAATTAAAGTGTAACCCCTTTCCATCCCCAACCCTTTCACATACAGGGTTACTATCGTTTCGATTCCACCGTACACCGTAGATTCCTGTATATTTTATTTCCTTCCCAGAAGTTTCTTCATAATAGGTGTTAAGGACACAGGAATTAGTGCTGTCTAAGGTTATGGTATCACCAGCTTCCAGATTAAGTGAAGGAAGGTCTAATGTTTTGATTTTTCCCTTGGCAATAAGAGTCCATTGATTATTCTCATAAATTAAACAATCTTCTTCATTTAAGTCAGGTAAAGTAATTTCCCGTGTTTCATAAGGTACATAGTTAGTAGGAATCAAGCCATATTCAATCTGCATGCGATTATCTAATAATTTAGATTCTTTATCCTTTAAAGAAGCAAAGAAAACTCTGGCATAAGCTGCATCCTCAGGTATGGTAACTGTTGATACGGTTTTATTATGTACTACATCCTCTGAAACTTTGTAATTTTGCGGGATACCAGCTTCCGAGTAAATCTTACCACTGGCTGATTGAAACTGCCAGACAGCACGGTTATGAGCTGTTCCGCTTAATACCAGACTTTGACCTTGTTCAGGCAATATGGGAAACCATTTTGTGGTCTTTGACTTTTTTGAATATTTACTATAAAGTTTGGATTTACCATATTTTAAATAGCCGTTATCGTATTCACCTGTGTACAGATTCTTACCTGAAACAGTAAGAAGAATATCATTTGCCGAGAAGTCTTTTGGCTTAATTACCAGCTTAAAGGAAGAATCCATTTTGGTGATTAAATGACTTTGGCTTACTTCTGTAGTTTCAGAAGCAGCGTTCTTGGTATAGGCAGCGGCAGAGAATAAGGGGGAAAGTGCAAAAAATAGTAATAATAATAATTTGTACATATGTTATCCTTTCTGTATCTGCATATATAATTATGTTATAGTTTAGCCTGTTGCATTTCACAAGTTGAAATGTAACATAATAATATTGGCTTTCTGCTACCATCTTACTATATATACTAGATAATGCAAGGTAACCCATATACTTATTAGTAAAAAGCTATCGTATTAAAAAGTTTGCTTAAAAAAGATGTCATTGCTATGAAAGAACCATAGCAAGCAACTCCTTCGGAGTTGTTTATGCG
>CALDJN010000057.1 GCA_937901695.1 uncultured Anaerocolumna sp. | reverse complement strand
TAATCGAGGACGCTGCTGAAACCCTTGGTGCAACATACCGTGGTCAAATGACTGGTTCATTTGGACAGTTCAATTGTATTTCGTTCAACGGTAATAAAATTATTACTGGTTCTGCCGGTGGAATGTTATTAACTGACTCCTTTAATGCTGCCAACAAGGCACGGAAATGGTCTACCCAAGCTCGTGATAACGCTCCGTGGTATCAGCATGAAGAATTGGGTTACAACTATAGGATTTCCAATGTTGTAGCAGGAGTAGTAAGAGGTCAATGGGGATTTTTAGATGAACACATTAAGAAGAAGAGAGCGATATATGAGAGGTATAAGGCTGGGTTCTCTGGCTTGCCTGTCAGTATGAATCCATGGAATCAAGAGAATTCTGAGCCGAACTTCTGGTTGTCTTGCATTATCATTGACCCAAATGCCATGTGTAGACAGGCACGATCGGATAGCAAAGCAGTATATGTTCCTGAACACGGCAAGAGCTGTCCGACTGAAGTATTGGAAACACTGGCTGAGTACAACGCTGAAGGTCGTCCAATATGGAAGCCAATGCATATGCAACCATTTTACCGGATGAATGGATTCATAATGCGTGAGGGCTGTGGTCGTGGTCTGTCCGATGCGTATATTTCTGGAGGTACGGTTGGAAAGGACGGAATGCCTATTGATGTCGGTGCTGATATTTTTAGTAGAGGTCTTTGCCTGCCATCTGATAACAAAATGACTGCTGGGGAGCAGGAGAAAATAATTGAGATCGTACGATCTTGTTTTAAGTGAGGTTGAAAGATGATCTACAAGAAATATATAAAAAGATCAATGGATATTACATTATCTCTGATTGCGATTATATTTCTTAGCCCTGTTTTATTGGTAGTAGCAATATTAGTGCGAAATAAACTTGGCTTCCCTGTGCTATTTAAACAGAAACGCCCTGGATTGAATGAAAAGATTTTTACTCTTTATAAGTTCAGAACTATGAGAGATGAAGATGGAGCTCTGCTACCAGATTCGGTTAGACTTACTAAGTTTGGTGGGTTTCTACGTTCAACCTCATTGGACGAACTTCCAGAGCTTTTCAATATTTTAAAAGGTGATATGTCAATCATAGGTCCAAGACCATTATTGATACAATATATTCCCTTGTATAATGAAAACCAAAAGCGAAGACATGAAGTCAGACCGGGTCTATCTGGATTAGCACAAGTTAGTGGTCGAAACACGATCAGCTGGGATGATAAGTTTGAATTAGATGTTGAGTATGTAGATAATGTGAGTTTTATACGAGATTGGAAGATTATCTTTCTTACATTAAAGAGAGTTTTGGCAAGAGAGGGAGTAAATGCAGAAGGAAATGCAACCATTGAACCATTCAAGGGCGCACAAGGAAAGGAACAGTAACATATGAAAAAGGTAATCATAATTGGAGCTGGCGGTCATGGAAAGGTGGTTGCTGACATCGTGAACCTATCTGGTGATGAAGTTGTTGGTTTCCTTGACGACAAGCGCCAGTGTGAGCTTCCTGAATTTAATATAATAGGAACGGCAACTGATATAGGAGTAAGAGATTGTTGGTATTTTGTTGCGGTAGGTAATTGTATAGTTCGAGAGAAATTGATGCAACATGATGTTCAGTGGTATACGGCAATTCATCCAACTTCTGTTATAGCTGAAGGCGTGAAAATTGGTCATGGTTCTTGTATTATGGCTAATGCTGTAATCAATTCGGGTAGTAAGCTTGGTAGAGGTGTGATAATTAACACTGCAGCCACAGTGGATCATGACTGTGTGATTTCTGATTTCGTACATATCGCACCAGGAGTTCATATTTCCGGTACTGTAACGGTAGGAAAGAACTGCTGGGTTGGTGTTGGTTCCACAATTAGCAATAATGTAAGTATCTGCAGTGATTGCACTATTGGTGCCGGTACTGTAGTGATTAAGAGCATAGATGAAGCTGGAACTTATGTTGGTGTCCCGTCAAAGAGAATACGGGAAAGGAACTCGATGAGATGAATATTTTATTCATGACGTTGTTGAATATTTACGATATCAACGAACACACAATATATACAGACCTACTTCGTGAATTCATAAAACATGGTGATAGTGTATATATCGTGTCTCCGACAGAAAGAAAGAATCATGAAGAAACACGAATCATCAAGTTACACAACTGTATAATTCTTAAGCCGCGCATCGGAAATGTTCAAAAAACAAATCTAATTGAAAAGGGTTTTTCAACAATCACACTAGAGGGGCAGATTAAGAAGGCAATAAAGCATTATTATAGTAATGTGAAATTCAACCTAGTTCTTTACTCTACGCCACCAATAACTCTGACTAGTGTCATTGAATATATAAAAAAGCGAGATGCTGCAAGGACATACTTACTTCTTAAGGATATATTTCCTCAAAATTCTGTCGACTTAGGCATACTGCCTGTTACACGTTGGGAGACCATACTATACAAGTATTTCAGAAATAAAGAAAAGAAATTATATGCATTATCCGATCAGATAGGTTGCATGTCACAGGCGAATGTAGACTATGTAATAAAGCATAATCCAGAAGTTAAGACAAGTAGAGTGGAAGTATGCCCTAATAGTATTGAGGTCAAGAAAAAGAGCATTACTTATGATGAGCGAAACGCCTTGAGAACCAAATACGGCATACCACTGGATAGGATAGTATTCGTTTATGGTGGCAATCTTGGGAAACCACAGGGGATACCATTCATCATTAAGTGTCTTAAAGCTTGCAAAGGAATAACAAATGCTTATTTTCTTATCGTAGGAGATGGAACTGAGTATGGTAAACTGGCAGAGTTTATTAATGACGATAAGCCAGAGAATGTGAAACTAATGAGGTGTCTACCGAAGGATGAATATGACCACATGATAGCGTCGTGCGATGTCGGCTTAATTTTCCTTGATTATCGGTTCACTATTCCGAACTTTCCGAGCAGATTGCTTTCCTATATACAAGCAGGTCTATTAGTATTAGCTGCTACGGATACGGTTACTGACATCGGAAAAGTAATTGTTGACGGCGGTTTCGGCTGGTGGTGCGAGAGTAATGATGTTGATAAGTTTGTGCAATTTGTAAAAATTGCAATAATGGAAGATTTGACTTTAAAAAAAAGCGCAGCAGTAAAATATTTAGAAGATTACTATTCAACAGGAGAATCGTATAAAATAATTGTAGGAGCTAAAGAAAATGAGTGAAAGAGAATATCAGCGCTGCACACGTTGCGTTATGGATACAACAGATAAAAAGATTACATTTGACGACAAGGGTATTTGTGACTGGTGCAATGATTACAACTGCAACATCCTACCATCTTGGAATGCAATTAAGAATAATCCTGATGCTCTGAAACAAATGGCTGAGGAAATTAGAAAAGCCGGGGAGGGTCAGAAATACGACTGTATCATTGGTATGAGTGGTGGTATGGACAGCTCTTATCTCTGCTATGTTGCTAAAGAACTAATGGGGCTTCGCCCACTATTATATGTAGTAGAAACAGGTTGGAATTTGAAGGTTGCAGATAAAAATATTGATTGCATAGCAAAGGGTTTGAAGCTTGATTTAATCAAGGATGTAGTTGATTGGGAAGAAATGAAGGATTTACAGAGAGCTTTCTTATATTCTCAAGTTCCTTATCAGGATTTTCCGCAAGATCATGCCATTTTTGCAAGCTTATACAACTATGCTGTAAAACATCATATTAGATATGTACTGACAGGTGCAAATAATGCTACAGAGTGCATCAGACCACCTATGGAATGGGTTTATATCAACGACTTAAAATTCATGAGGGATGTTCACAAGAAATTTGGCAAGCATCCATTGAAGAGGTTTCCTACGTGCAGCATGTTTAAATATAGGATAATTTATCCCATTTTCAAAGGAATGAAGAGAATAGCACCTTTAAATATGGTTGATTACGACAAAAATAAAGCAAAGGTGTTATTACAAGAAAAATATGGCTGGGAGCCTTATACAAATAAACACTATGAAGATATTTTTACACGCTTCTATGAAGGATATTACCTCCCTGTAAAATTTGGATATGACAAGAGAAAGTGTTACCTATCAAATGAGATACTAAATGGTAATATTTCTAGAGATGATGCTTTGGAACAGCTTGAGCAAGATCCTTATGATCCTGCACAGATGGAAGAGGATAAGAGATTCATTGCTGAGAAATTAGGCATGAGTGTAGAAGAATTCGATAAAATTATTGCTGGTGAGAAAAAGACATACGGGGATTATAGGAACTCAATAGGTTTCGTTAAATTTGGTATTTGGGCACTAAGAGTTCTTGGAATTGAGAAAAAGCAGTTCAGATAAATGTGGAGTAAAGATATGCGTGTTTTGCTAATCGATGTGAATTGTAAAAACAGTAGTACTGGGAAAATAGTATATGATCTTTATACTGGCATTAATGGAAATGGTGATGAAGCTGCTATTTGCTATGGTCGTGGTCCGCTAGTTGAAGGAAA
>CALDJN010000056.1 GCA_937901695.1 uncultured Anaerocolumna sp. | reverse complement strand
GGTAATTGCAGTGGATAGTACCCAAGCAGATAAAACAATGAGGCTTCTTAAAGCTGCAGGGGAAACCCCATATGTAATCGGAGATATAATCTCCGGAGAGAAAGGTGTGACACTATGCTAAGAATAGCAGTCTTAGTATCCGGTGGAGGCACAAATCTACAGGCAATCATAGACGGCATGAAACTAGGAAAGATAACAAACACTGAGATTGAAGTTGTTATCAGTAATAAAGAACATGCTTATGCTTTAGTTAGGGCTAGGCAATATGGAATAAAAACAGCAGTTGTATCTCCAAAGGAATACCCAAACAGGGAAGAGTTTGATAGGGCACTGGTTAAAACAATTGATTCCTATCAGGTAAATCTGATTGTACTTGCAGGTTATCTTGTTATACTGCCCAAAATACTAATAGAAAAGTATCCTAATAGAATCCTTAACATTCATCCATCTCTTATTCCTTCGTTTTGTGGTCCTGGTTTTTATGGTTTGCATGTTCATGAAGCAGTTTTAGAACGAGGAAACAAGATAACAGGTGCTACCGTTCATTTTGTTGATGAAGGTACGGATACGGGTCCTATTATACTTCAAAAAGCAGTTAGGGTATATGAGCAGGATACACCGGAAACTCTCCAAAAAAGAGTTATGGAAGAAGCAGAGTGGATTATACTCCCGGAAGCAATTAACTTAATTGCAAATAATAAGATTAGAATTGATAAAAATAAAGTATATATCGTAGATTAACTATTTTATAATTCTGAGAGTATTTCTAAATGTCATTCTGAGCCGTAGGCGAAGAATCTCATTTATAAGTTGGATTCTTCGCCTGTGGCTCAGAATGACAGAATTTTTTCTACGTTCTAATTTAACACGTTGGATTCTTCGCCTGCGGCTCAGAATGACAAAACTGGCTCAGAATGACAAATTTTTTCTTTATATAAGGAGAGAGTTATGAAAATACTTATTGTAGGAAGTGGTGGAAGGGAACATGCCATTGCTTGGAAAGTTTCTCAAAGTAAATTAGCAGATAAAATCTACTGTGCACCTGGTAATGCAGGCATAGCAGAATACGCAGAGTGTGTGGATATAAAATCAACCGAACTGGAGAAGCTTGCCTACTTCGCCGAAAAAGAGCAGATTGACCTAACTATTATAGGTATGGATGCCCCTTTAGTAGCAGGAATTGTTGATATATTTGAAAAAAAGGGTTTAAGAGTATTTGGACCAAGAAAAAATGCAGCCATTATTGAAGGCTCTAAAGCATTTTCCAAAGATTTAATGAAAAAATATCATATACCTACTGCAGGTTATGAAACCTTTGATAACCCGGATAAAGCCATATCCTATCTAAAAAACTCCGATTATCCAATGGTTCTTAAAGCAGATGGTCTGGCTCTTGGTAAGGGAGTGCTAATTTGTCAGGATTTTGAGGAAGCCAAAGCAGGTGTTAAAGCCATTATGAAGGACAAGCAGTTTGGTGGAGCAGGAGACCGTTTGGTAATTGAAGAATTTATGACCGGACGGGAGGTATCTGTTTTAGCTTTCTGTGATGGAACTAATATTAAAACTATGACCAGTGCTCAGGATTATAAAAGGGCAAAAGATGGCGATAAAGGTTTAAACACTGGCGGTATGGGAACTTTCTCCCCAAGTCCATACTATACAGAGGAAATCCATGAATATTGCATGAATCATATTTACAAGCCTACCATGGACGCTATGAAAATGGAAGGAAGAGATTTTGTTGGTATTCTCTTCTTTGGCTTAATGTTAACAGAGAAAGGACCAAAAGTGTTAGAATATAACGCAAGATTTGGCGATCCAGAAACTCAGGTGGTACTTCCTCGAATGAAAAATGATATTGTGGAAGTATTTGAAGCTTGCATCGAAGGAAGATTAGAAGATATACAGCTGGAATTCGAAGACAATGCTGCAGTATGCGTTGTATTAGCTTCTGAAGGATATCCGGAATACTATGAAAAAGGTTATATAATTCATGGACTGGAAAATTTTAAGAATAAAGAAGGTTATTATGTATTCCATGCAGGAACCCAAAAAGGTTTGGATGGTATCGTAACCAATGGAGGACGTGTTCTTGGTATAACGGCAACTGGTACCAATTTAAAAGAGGCAAGAAAGCATGCTTATGAAGCAGCAGGTTGTATAGATTTTAAAAATAAATATATGAGAAATGACATTGCAAAGTTATAGGCTGAACTATAATGAAAAATAGTCCAAATATGGGATTGTATATGTTCAGAAAATCATTTATAATGAAAATTAGTTTTTACAGTAATCGTCAAAAAAGGACAAGATTACATCTTTTGAGAATATGTCACAAAACTGCCATATGTATTCTCTAAGATATATAATGAATAACTCAGATGATAAGCGGCTTAAGATACATAGGAGGAATATTTATCAATGAAGAAATTTTCGCATTATAAATGGTTTGTAATTATACTTTGTCTGGCTCTTATATTGCCACAAGGATTTAAATTTCAAGTTATGCAGGCAGCTGCGGCAACAAAGAAGGGAACGGTAACAGCTACCAGTTTATATGTCCGTACTGGACCCGGTACCAGCTATGATAAAGTACAGGTGAATCAATCGGACGCCTCTCTAAGGAAAGGTGACCAGGTTACCATTCTTGACGAAAAGGACGGATGGTACAAAATATCTTTTAAATTTAACGGTAAAAATCTCAATGGTTATGTTATGGATGATTATATTAAGGTTGGGAACAGTAAAGCCTCGGATTCTGGGAAGAAAACAGAATCGAAAGTTACTGTGGAAACAACTAATTTTAAAATATCAGCAAAAGTAGCTGCCACTAATTTAAACGTACGTCAAAAGGCATCTACCTCCAGTAAAAAGCTAGCCTCACTACCTAAGAATACCAAGGTAACCATTTTAAATGAAGTAAACAATAATGGAAAGTGGTACCGCATTTCCTTTGTTCAAAATAAAAAAACAGTAGTAGGATATGCATTAAGTGATTTTATTAAGATTAATTTTGATTCTGATTATAATGCAAAAGTACATAGCAGTGCAGCAGTAAAAGTTAGGAAAGAGGCAGGGAACGGAGCTCCTTATGCAACCTATAAAAAGAGTGGTAAGACGATTTCCCTAAATAATAATAAATCCATTGTTGTAACCAATGAAGTTACAAAAGATGAAAATAAATGGTTTGCAATTAATTTTCTTGTAGACGGAATAGAATATAGCGGATATATTTTGGCAAATCAGGTATTGTTTAATACCAAAAACCTTGTCCCAGCTCCAGTACCAACAGCAACTCCGACGCCAACTAAGGAACCAAATGACCAGGAGGACGAGGATGCTGCCAAGGACGAAGATACATCCTCAGCTGGGTCAGAAGATGTAATGGATACAGGTTATAAGATACCAGCTACTATTACAGCAACCAATCTAAATGTACGTAAAGAACCGACTACCAATAGCACCATAGTTACGAGCCTTACAAAAAACTCTAAGGTAACGGTATTTGGGGAAAAAATCAAGAATGGAACCTGGTATCGTATCTCTTTTAAGAAGAATAAGAAAACATATACAGGTTATGCCTTAAGTGATTATGTTAAGCTTACTTTAAAAGATACGGTAGATGCCAAGGTAAACAGCAGCTCTCCAGTTAAAATAAAAACAGGAGCAGGAAATTCTTATAAATATTTAACCTACAAGGTAAGTGGAAAAACAGTATCTTTAAATAAGGGTAAATCCGTAACCATAACCAAGGAAGTAACTAATAAGAATAAGGAAAAATGGTTTGGAATTGATTTCTCTGTTAGCGGAGTGAATTATAGTGGATATATTTTGGCAGAACAAGTATTGTTTAAAGATATTACACCAGCACCAACACCGACTCCAACACCGGTTCCTACAACTGCGCCAACAGTTATACCAACACCAGTTCCCACAACTACACCAACCCCTACTATAACGCCAACGCCAAAACCGGTAGATTATTATTTACATATTACATATCCTGCTGATGGATATATTGCAAATGTTTCAAATACTTATTTATATCAGGATACATATAATAACTATTTATATGATACTAATTATAATCCAATTTTGTTGCCTGCCAGCCAGAAGGTAACTATGTACAACTATTATATCTCGGATAACGTTCCATGGATGTTTTTATCCACCGAATATATGGGGTCTTTATATTATGGATATATAAAGGCAGAGTACATTCAAGCCGGACAACCTGGTGGTCCTACAGTAACGCCAACTCCTATTATACCAGTTACAGGAGTTTTAACAGAAACAGAGTTTGAACAGGAAATGAGCAGACAAGGATTCCCAGAAAGCTATAAACCATTTCTTAGACAATTACATCAGCAATATCCAACTTGGATATTTGAGGCTTATCATACGGGATTAGATTGGAATACAGTAATAGAAAAAGAAAGTAAGTTAGGAACCAATTTAATTTCCAATGGTAAAAGCATAGAGTGGAAATCTTTAGAAAAGGGTGCTTACAATTGGGAAAAAGACACGTTCAACCCATTTGATGGAAGTACTTGGATGACTGCCTCTAAAGAAGCCGTTGCTTATTTCGTTGATCCAAGGAATTTCTTAAATGATAAGGGAATCTTTCAATTTGAACTTTTAAAATATAAAACTGAATATCAGAATGTCACCGGTGTTGAAGGAATATTATATAATACACCTCTTTATAACAAATCTTATACATATTTAAATGACTATGGCATAGCAGAAACGATTACCTATGCAGAAACTTTTATTAAAGCTGCAGAATACTCCGGTGTTAGCCCCTATCATTTGGCAACCAGAGTAAAACAGGAGGTTGTAACTGGACCAAATTCTTTAAGTTCCAGTGTAACCGGTAACGTTCTAGGCTTGGAAGGTTTGTATAATTTTTATAATATTGGGGCATATCACAGTACTGCCCCTGGTGGAGCAGTTGCCAACGGGCTAAAGTATGCAAAGAATGGAACAACCGATGCAGGATTAAATGCCTTGTATAAAATACCATGGGATAACCCATATGATGCCATTGTTGGTGGTTCTTATCATATAGGCCGAAATTATATTAACAGAGGACAGGATACTATTTATCTGCAAAAGTTTAATGTTACTCCGGATGCTACTTTTACTCACCAGTATATGGCTAATATAGAAGCCCCTGCGGCAGAAGCAAGGAAGACTTATACTGCATATAGCGGTATGATGAATGTACCTATTGTATTCTCCATTCCTGTATATGACAATATGCCGGCAGAAGCAGCACCTATCCCTGCCAAAGCATACAATCCAAACAACTGGCTAAAGACTTTAAAAGTTGATAATTATGGATTGACACCAACCTTTAATTCTTCTGTAGACCAGCCATATTATTTGGAAGTTGAGAATGGAGTTGAATCTGTTGTAGTTTCCGCAGAAGCAGTCAGCAAATATGCAACAGTATCAGGTATAGGAACTTATCCACTACAGCCAGGCAATAACCAAATTGTTGTTGCAGTAACTGCGGAGAATGGTAACGTAAGACAATATATAGTAAACATTTATCGTAAAGAATAAACAATGATTTGTGTATTAAAAGTTTTGAATGTTAAAAGTCTTATACTAATTAAACAATGATTGGATTATATTATAAACATAAGAAGCTGGTAAATGAATACATTTACTGGCTTTCTTGTTTATAAACTGATATATTTGATATACCTATCATATTTATAATAAATTTTCGTAAAAGGGTATATATTTGAATACAATAATAGGATAATTTAGGATAATACTAATAGGAAAATGCTATCGTAATATCTTTGCAGGAAAAAAGAAAAGGATTGACAAAGTATATATGTTGTTATAGTATATATATAACAAATATAACTTGGAGGTGGATGATTTGTTCCTATCAATTGATTTTAACAGCGAGGAAGCTTTATATATCCAATTATGCAATCAAATCATTTTTGGTATTGCTTGTGCAGAAATTCGTGAAGGAGATAATCTGCCTTCCGTAAGAGATTTAGCTGATGACATTGGAATCAACATGCATACGGTGAATAAGGCATATACAATATTAAAGCAAGAAGGTTATGTGAAACTTGACCGGAGAAAAGGAACCGTAATTTCCGTTGATACGAATAAAATGAAAGCAATTGAGGAACTTACGGACGATTTGAAGGTTGTACTTGCAAAAGCAGTATGTAAAAATATTTCTTATAAAGAGATTCTTGAAATTATAGATCAAATATTCTGTGAGTTTGAAATTAATAATGACGATGATGATTGAAAGGAGGTAGTTATTATGTTATGTGACAGATGTAAAAAAAATGAGGCACAGGTTTATTATACGGAAATCATTAACGGTGAAAAAACAGAGCAGCATTTATGTGAAGAATGTGCTGCGGAATATACTTCTTTTCATATGGGAACACCTATAATGAACCAAGAACTAACCTTAGGAAATTTGCTATCCACTATATTAGGTAATTATGGTGGAACTGCGCAAGAAAAAGGTAATGCTCAAACAGAATTGCATTGTGATAACTGTGGAATGACTTATTCCGAATTTATGAAAACTGGCAGATTTGGCTGTGAAAATTGTTATGAAAGTTTTCATACTTTACTGGATAAAAGCATTAGAAGCATTCAGGGAGCGGATACCCATACTGGAAAGAAACCAAAAAAATATGAAGTTAAAACTAAGGATATTATAAATGAACTTTCTGAAATAGATAAATTATCGATTCAACTACAAGATGCAGTTGAGAAAGAAGAATTTGAAGAAGCTGCAAGGCTAAGAGATCGGATTCGTGCATTAAAGAAGGAGGAGATTAATAATGCTTAAGTGGTATAAAGAAGCGGCTAACAATAGCGATGTTATTATCTCCAGCAGAGTCAGACTTGCACGTAATTTAAAAAAATACCCATTTTCCATCAAATTAAATGATCAGCAGGCTGACCTATTAGTCCAGGAGGTAGGAGAAGCTGGTAAGGTTTTAGTAACACAAACCAATAAAAAATATAATTTTTGTAATGTTAATGTGCTTACTGATATTGATAAAATAGCTATGGTTGAAAGGCATGTCATAAGCCCTCTATTAGTGGAAAAGGAGCAAAGCACCGGATTGATTCTGTCAGAAGATGAAAAAGTAAGTATTATGATTAATGAAGAAGACCATTTACGTATTCAATCGGTAACCGGTGGCATGAACATCTTTGAAGCATTTAAAACAGCAAATCTCATTGATGACATTACCAGCGAATTGTTTGACTTTGCTTTTTCAGAGAAGTATGGATATTTAACTTCCTGTCCTACAAACCTGGGAACCGGGCTGAGAGCTTCTTATATGATGTTCTTACCAGCTCTTACTGTAGCGGGAAGAATCACACAACTTGCTGAAGAATTAGGTAAATACGGTATTGCCCTGCGAGGCACTTATGGAGAAGCCTCTAAGAGCTATGGCAACATATATCAGATATCCAACCAGAAAACACTAGGAAGTACGGAAAAGGAAATTATTGAAAGATTAAATAGAATTGTTGAACAAGTAATGAGACAGGAAAGAAGGCAGAGAGAATACCTGCTTACCAATAGTTATGATGAGATTGAAGATAAAGTTTATCGTTCCTATGGTATATTAAAATATGCAAAACAGATATCCTCTGCTGATGCAATGGCTTTGCTGGCTCAATTAAAATTTGGAGCAGATATGGAACTCATTCATATTGGACAGAATTATAACATACATGAATTAATGATGAATATACAGCCTGGTAATTTACAGTATCAATTAGATAAAGCGATAAGCAGTACACAAAGGGATAAATTTAGAGCAGACTATATTCGAAAAGCACTTCCCAATATAGTTTAGATTAGATAACTATTCAGTTTGCCTGGGTAAGTCTGCTTGAATTGGCTCTTAAGAACCACTTTGGCTAAATAATCCTAAATATAGATAGGAGAGCCACAGTACTGAATAGTCATAAAAATAGATAGGAGGATACTATGAACGATAAGTTTACTGAAAATGCAAAAGCGGCTATAAATGCTGCAACAGAAGCTGCATATAATCTTTCTCATAATTATGTGGGAACAGAACATCTGCTTATTGGCTTATTAGAAGTAGATGGTGTGGCATCAAAAGTATTAGAAAAAAATGGTGTAGACAAAGATAAAATAATAGAATTAGTAAACCAATTAATTGCTCCAAATTCTACTACCCAAGTATTAGAAGGAGACGGATTTACACCAAGATCCAAGCGTATTCTTGAACAAAGTTATAGAGAAGCTTTACGTTTGAAAGCACAATTAATAGGTACAGAGCATATTTTAATTGCTTTACTGAAAGAATCCGATTGTATTGCAGTACGTTTATTGAATACATTAGGAATCAATATTCAAAAACTGTATATTGATATATTAACTTCAATTGGAGCAGATATGGGTACTGCAAAAAATGAATATGCTGCCAATAGGAGTAAATCAAAATCCAAATCCAATACACCAACTCTTGATCAATACAGCAGGGATTTAACTGAATATGCAAGAGAAGGAAAGTTAGATCCTGTAATCGGCAGAGAAAATGAAATCCAGCGTGTTATCCAGATATTAAGCAGAAGAACAAAAAATAACCCTTGTCTGGTTGGCGAGCCTGGTGTTGGTAAGACTGCCATTGCAGAAGGTCTTGCAATTAAAATTGTGGAAGGCAATATACCTGAGATTATCAAAGATAAAAGAGTATTAACCTTAGACTTATCCGGTATGGTTGCAGGCTCCAAATACAGAGGTGAATTTGAGGAACGTATTAAAAAAGTAATAGCTGAAGTAATGAATGATGGTAATGTATTATTATTTATTGATGAAATTCATACTATCATTGGCGCCGGTGGTGCAGAAGGTGCCATAGATGCATCTAATATACTAAAACCTTCCTTAGCCAGAGGTGAATTACAGCTTATCGGAGCAACGACCAGAGAGGAATATCGTAAATATATTGAAAAAGATGCTGCTCTTGAGCGCCGTTTCCAACCAGTCGTAGTAGAAGAACCTTCTGAGGATGAAGCAATTCAGATTCTAAAAGGGCTTAGAGATAGTTACGAAGCACATCATAAAGTAAAAATTACTGATGATGCCCTAGTTGCAGCCGTTAAAATGTCCAGCAGATATATTAACGACCGCTACTTACCTGACAAAGCCATTGACTTAATGGATGAAGCGGCATCTAAAGTAAGATTAAGTACCTTTATCACATCTCCTGAAGTAAAAGAATTAGAGCAAGAATTAGAAAGACTGGATGGGGAAAAGGAAGAAGCAATTAAAGCAGAAGCTTATGAAAAAGCTGGTGAAATTAAAAAACAACAAGAAAAAATCACCAATAAAATTAACATGCTAAAGGTACAGACTGAGAAAGAAAAACAGGCAAATGAACTTGTTGTTGGTGAAAATGAAATTGCAGATATTATTTCCAGCTGGACTAAGATACCTGTTAAGAAATTAGAAGAAGAAGAAACAGAGAGACTTAGAAACTTGGAAAATATATTGCATGAAAGAGTGATTGGACAGGAAGAAGCTGTAAGTGCCGTTTCCAAAGCCATTCGTAGAGGTCGTGTAGGATTAAAAGATCCAAACAGACCAATTGGCTCCTTCTTATTCCTTGGACCAACTGGTGTTGGTAAAACAGAACTTTCCAAAGCATTGGCAGAAGCTATGTTTGGCAGTGAGAATTCCATGATTCGTGTAGATATGTCGGAGTACATGGAAAAGCATAGTGTATCAAAGCTCATTGGATCACCTCCAGGATATGTAGGCTATGATGAAGGTGGTCAGCTTAGTGAAAAAGTAAGACAAAATCCTTATTCCGTAATCCTATTTGATGAAGTTGAAAAAGCCCATCCAGATGTATTTAATATTTTACTTCAAGTTTTGGATGACGGACATATTACGGATGCCCAAGGAAGAAAAGTTAGTTTTAAAAATACAATCATTATTATGACCTCCAATGCAGGCGCACAGAATATTATTTCGCCAAAACTATTAGGATTTACTTCTGTAGTTGACGAAAAAGGGGATTATAAAAAAATGAAAGACAGCGTTATGGATGAAGTAAAACGAATCTTTAAACCTGAATTCATTAATAGAATTGATGAAATAATTGTTTTCCACGCCTTAACCAAAGAAAATATTAAGAGCATTGTAAGTATTATGTTAAAATCCATAACTAAGAGAGCACAGCAGCAAATGAATATTCAACTTGATATTCAGGAGGAAATTATTGATTATATCTCTGACGTAGGATTTGATGTAAAATTTGGTGCCAGACCACTTAGAAGAGCCATACAAAATAATATTGAAGACAAACTTGCAGAAGAAATTTTAGACGGCAATGTTAAAAGTGGTGATGTAGCATGTGTTACACTTGTTGACAAAGAAATAAAAATTTCCAGAAAATAATTTATTTTTTTATAGAAAATGCCAACAAAATAAGGTATAATATGAGTAAGCAAGAGTATGCATAGCAAACTTTTCTTAAATAAATGTTCCATTCAAAAGTGTGAAAAGAAATTCTAAGTCAGCACAAAACGCTGACTAAGTATTTCTAAGTTTCA
>CALDJN010000055.1 GCA_937901695.1 uncultured Anaerocolumna sp. | reverse complement strand
CATTGCCCTGAAAGTGTGTCATTCTGAGCCGCAGGCGAAGAATCTCATTTTAAATTGGGATTCTTCGAGCATAATTCAGCAAGCTGAATTTGCTCTCAGAATGACAGTTTTTATTTTACAACAGCCCCATTCATATATCTCTACTTCCACATTATAAAGCAAGTTCTTTTTTAATTATAAAGCAAGTCCTTTTATAAAGAGATTTTAATGGAATGTTAAGGTAATCTTAAGGTTTATGAAAGGTAAGTTTGGTAGAATATAGCATATTAGGTCTTTGCATTTTGAATTTTTATTACTGCAAAGATAAAATAAATACAAAAAGGATGGGAAAAAATGAAAAAAAGAATATTATTTTTAGTCGCTGCTATATGTTTACTTATGACAACTGTTTTAGGTTCATCTAAAATGGTATCTGCAGCAGCAACCGGGATACCTAAGATAGGTGATGAGATTCATGGTTTTAAAGTAAAGCAAACCACTTATGATTCATCAACTAAATCGGATGAAATTTTATTTGAACATGTAAAGACAGGAGCAAAATTATTGGTTGTTAAGAACAGCGATATAAATCGTGGATTTTCAATTAAGTTTAATACTCCTGCAGACAATGATAAGGGCATTAACCATATTATTGAACATTCCGTTCTGGGCGGAAGTAAAAAATATCCTAGTAATAACATCATTTTCGATGTAACTAATACTACATATGTTTCTTTTGTTAATGCATTTACATTTCAGAACATGACTATGTATCCAATCTGTTCTGCTAATGAGAAACAACTCTTTAAATCAGCTGATATTTATCTGGATGCAGTATTTAATCCATTATTATTATCAGATGCAAGAATATTTGAAAGAGAAGGTTTGCGTTATGAATTGAAGGATGCAGATTCTAATTTAGCCTATAACGGTATTGTATATAATGAAATGCAAGGAAATATGAGCAGCATTGAATCCTCTGCAATGAATAATGCTAAAAAGGCTATTTTCCCAAATAGCAATCAAGGTAATATTTCAGGGGGAAATCCAAGTGATATCCGTACTTTAACTTACGAGGAATTAATGAATACTTATAAAAAGAATTATCATCCATCCAACAGCTTTATGGTACTATATGGTGATGTTGATTACGAAGCATTTTTAAAAATGGTAGATGAGAATTATTTATCTTCTTATAATAAGAAAAAAATAACTATAGACAGAGGTACTCAGAAACCATTTAAAAAACTATCTAAAAAATCCTATACGACGCCGGTTGCAGCAGGAACAGATACAAAGAATAAATCTGTTATTGATCTTACATTTGCAACTGAGGATATTAAAAAATTAGGAATAGATAACTACGTTGATTTAAGCACAGCCATATCCTTGCTAAACTTGGAAAATTCCAGCTTTAAGCAGGCATTGATGGAAAGTAAAATAGGTGAATCTTATAGTATTTCATTGGATTCTACGACTTACCAGCCAACCATTCATTTTATAGCTAATAACGGGAATCCATCTAAGAGTAATGAGTTTTATCATTTGGTAATGAAAGAACTGAAAAAGGTAGTGAAAGAAGGATTAGATACTGAGCTGGTTAAATCCTCTTTACGTGCCATTGAATTTCAGGAAGCATTAGGAAGCGATCAAAGCAGTGCTGTAAATAAAATGATAACAGCTAGTTTATTTGATAACTTGACTGGCAATCCTTTCGTAGATATTAACAGCTATTATGTAAAATTAGTGAATAAACTAGATAAAAAAGTTCTGGAAAATGCAATTGAAAAATACATAATTAAAAATAAATCAGCTGCACTTACTGTTACAACACCAAAGGCTGGATTACTTGAGACGAATCAGAAAGCTGTAACTAAAGAGCTTGCTGAGAAAAAAGCGTCTATGTCAAAGAAAGCAATCAATACGCTTGTGAAAAAAACTGCAGATTTTAATAAATGGAACAGTGGGGAAACCCCAGCTGAGGTACTTAAATCATTAAGAGCAGTTAATTTAAAAGATATTAACGTAGAATTAAAGAAAAGAGATATTAAAGAAACAACCGTAGATGGAGCACGTCTATTAACTGCTAATGCAGATATTGACAAAATAAGTTCTGTTGCCTTAAACTTTGATTTAAGCCATCTGACCCCAGAAGAACTTTTGTACTTACAATTCTACAGCGACATGATGGGTAATGGTATGGCTACTACCAATAGAACCGAAAGTCAAGTTTTAAATGAAATTGCACTTAAGGCTAATTCTATTTCAACTTCTACTTCAGCAATGATGGATGATAAGAATGATACTTCAGCACATCCGGTATTTACAGTAAATTATTATAGTTTTGCAGATGAATATGCGGATACCAATGATTTAGTATCCGATGTACTTTTGAATTCTAAAGTATCAGATATAGCTAAATATGGAACCCGTACCATAGCAAATGTAAAAGCAAATTTTCAGTATCAATTTGCGGAGCCTTTAAACCTTGCTGTATTAAGAAGTATGGCATATACAAGTCCATTATACAGATATTCTAATTATTTAAATGGATTGGATTATTATAATTTTATATTACAAATAGAAAAACAATTAGCAGCCAATCCTGCGGATGTGGCAAAAAAAATCGCAGATGTTCGTACAAAAGCATTTAATAAAAATAATTTAGATATATTATTTGCTGGAGATGAAAGTGCTCAAAGCGCATTTAAAACTTCTGTAACCGGTTTAACTGGTAAACTGCCGGATGTTAAATATGAAAAAGCAGTATATTCCTTACCAAAGCCTGCTAAAAGAGAAGCCCTGACCATTAATTCAACCGTTCAATATGTATGTGTTAATACTTCTTTATCAGAAAGTAATGTTCCTCAAAGTGGCAAAGCCAATGTAATTATCAATATGTTGAACAATTTATTACTTACTCCTGAAATTCGATTAAAGGGAGGAGCATATGGTGTTTCCGCTTCCATGATGGGCAATAACTATCTTGTATATACCTTTAGAGATAATAACTATGTGAATTCCATGAAGACCATAGGGGCAACTGATGAATTTCTTAAATCCGTAACACCTTACATAACAGACGAAACATTGGAAAGTTATAAACTTTCCGCCTATGCGGCTGCAAGTCAAAGTGTTAATGAATTAGCCGATGCTTATATTTCATTAGTTTATCATGTACAGGGTTTTACAACCCAAGATAGGATAAACAGTTTAACGGAAATTAAAGAGTCAGGCATTGCAGATATAGATACTTATGCAGGATATATGGGAAAATTAAATGACAACTTTAATTATGTTATAGTTGCTTCACCAAGTGATATTGAAGCAAATAAAGATATGTTTGATTCTGTTATAACTTTGAAGTAATCGAATACTGATATCTTAATTAATATAATTTTATACTAGAAGTTTTAAAATAAGGGAATGTTTTTTATTCCCTTATTTTTATTAAAAAGAGGTGGGGTAATGTCCAACGTGGGTATCCAATTTCCATTGGTAGTTTCATTTATAATCATTTAATAAAGTGCTAATTCATATAATATTAATTAACAGTAAAGTTTCCAATTGCATGAGTTTCTTGAGTGATTTGTAAATTTGACTATGCATGGTAATCATTGACACGGAGGAATATTTTGAATAAAACGAGAATTATTGTTCTAGGGGCATTACTAGCAGCGATAGCAGCTTTGTTTCAATTAATGCCATACTTCTTATCGGAAATGCTAGTGTTATTAACTATTTTTAGTGGGCTTCCTATTTATATTATTTCAAGAATTAATCCCCAAATAGGTATTCTATCTTATATTGTTGCAAGCGTTATTATTATGTTTTTTACCGTTCATGAAGGGCTATTTTTCCTGTGTACAAATGGTATTATTGGATTGTCCCTTGGTATCTGTAATTACTATACTAAAAGAAAGAGTATTATTTGGATAATAAGTTCCTTTATTCTAACTATAACATTATGTATTATGAATTATGGAATTGGTATCCCAGTTTTCGGAGGAAAAATTCCTGGGAATATAATAATACAATTAGCTATTCTGCTATGCTTTTCCATAATTTATATTATCATATACTCTTATTTTCTAAGTTTTATTTTTAGTAGATTAAAAAAAATACGGTATTTTTAAAAGATTAAATATACTGAGGTATTTTTTTAAGAGTATTAGTAGAGCATTATTGAATAATTTAAAATTAAATTATCTAAATTATTTAATATATTGAAATAAAAAATGTATTTTCAATATATATTCCAAGACAATAAAAAATATCCTTTCAGTATAGATAATATTATAAGAGAGGATATTTTTTAATCTATTTTATTTTTTCTTAGCTTTTCCAAGATAGGCAGCCTTAACTGTTTCATCATTTAAAAGCTCCGCACCGGTACCTTCCATGGTAATATTACCAGTTTCGCATACGTAACCATGATGGGCAATTCTTAGGGCAAGATTTGCATTTTGCTCTACTAAAAGGATGGTTACACCTTCCTTATTAATTGTTTTAATAATGCTCATGATTTCATTTACGATAATGGGTGCAAGTCCAAGGGAGGGTTCATCCATCATGATAAGTTTTGGTCTGCTCATAAGGGCACGACCTACTGCTAACATTTGCTGCTCACCACCGGATAATGTTCCAGCTAGCTGCCAGGAACGTTCCTCCAGTCTGGGAAATAGTTTATATATTCTAAGAATATCTTCTTCCAGGTTGTCTTTTCTTAAATAAGCACCAATCTTTAGATTTTCTAAAACGGTTAGATTGGGGAATACCCGGCGTCCTTCCGGTACTAAAGTGATTCCTTTTTCTACAAGAGTAGTAGTTTGAACTCCTGTTACGTCTTCGCCGTTATAAGTAATTTTGCCGCTTTCTGGCTTTACCAGCCCGGATATGGTACGAAGAATAGTACTTTTTCCTGCACCATTAGCACCAATTAATGTAACAATATCACCTTCTGGTACCGTAAGGCTAATTCCTTTTACAGCTTTAATACCACCATAGGATACACATAGATTTTCAATTGTTAATAAGTTATTCTTCATCATCTTCCTGTACCCCCAAATATGCATCAATTACTCTTTGATTATTCTGAACTTTCTCCGGAATTCCGGAAGCAATTAATTTTCCAAAGTCTAAAACATAGATACGGTCGGAAATTTCCATAACCAAATCCATATGATGTTCAATCATAAAAACGGTTAAGTTGAATTTGGAACGTATATCATAAATGAAAGCAGTTAATTCATCGGTTTCTTGTGGATTCATTCCGGCAGCAGGTTCATCCAGTAATAAAAGCTCTGGTTTTGTAGCAAGAGCACGGGCAATTTCTAAGTGTCTTTGCTGACCGTAAGGAAGAGAACTTGCTTTTTCATCTTTTACATTGGTTAATCCAAGAATATCAAGTAACTCCAAGGTTTCCTCACGCATCGTACGTTCCTCTTTATGATTCAGGCAAAGTGTTGCAGAAAGAAAATTGGCTTTTGCCCTCATGTGTTTTGCAATAAGAACATTTTCAAAAGCAGTCAAATCTTTAAACAGCCTGATATTTTGAAAAGTTCGGGCTACGCCAAGTTTTGTAATCTGATCTGGCTTTTTCTCCATTCTGGTAGTGTATTTTCCATTATTCTGACCTACATATGATTTCTTCATGGAACCTTTTGGATAGTTACTGGTTATCATGTTGTCTTTAAAATATATGGCTCCGTTGGTTGGTGCATAAACACCGGTAACTACATTAAATGCTGTCGTTTTTCCAGCGCCGTTTGGACCAATTAAGGAAACAATCTCATTCTGATTTACTTCTAGCGATAAATTATCTACGGCTACAACACCACCAAACTGCATGGTGATATCTTCTAATCTTAATATACTATTTGGCATGGTCAGAACCTCCTTTAGAGGCTTTTTTCGCGATGAAACCTTTAAATCTTGTAAAATTATTTCCAATTTTATCCCAAGAAAATTCATTCTTACCCATAATTCCTCTTTGGTAAAAAAGTACCACAACCAGCAGGATGATAGAGAAGACAACCATACGGAAACCGGTGCGGAAAAATGGTACCTGGAAGTTTCCAATATAAAGAGGGTTATCAAAGAAACGTAACCACCATTCTTTACTTACCGTTACTAAAAGTGCTGAAATTACGCTGCCTGTCACACTGCCAATTCCACCGATAACAACAATTAACAGAATGTCATAGGTTAGGGAAACACTAAAAGTTTTAGTATCGATAGAACGCATGAACATGGCAAGCATACCACCGCTGACACCTGAGAAAAAGGAGCCGATTACGAAGGATAACTCTTTATGTTTAAAAAGATTAATACCCATAGCTTCCGCAGCTGTTTCATCCTCTCGGATGGCTTTAAATGCCCTTCCATAAGTACTTCGGATTAATAATACCATTAATGTTATGCAAACTCCAGCGATAACAAAGGTTTGTATAATGGAAGAGAAGCCTTGAATTTTCTTCAAACCATAGGAACCATTTGTAATGGTATCTAATTGTGGACTTGATATAATAGCACGCACGATTTCAGAGAAACCTAATGTTGCTATGGCAAGATAATCGCTTTTTAATCTAAGAACAGGAATTCCGATTAAGGCTGCAAGTAGTGCTGCTGCCAAACCACCAACAATTAAAGCGATATATGGGGCAAGTGCCTGAATCCAGCCGGGAGTAGAATCTAAAAAGCCTTTAAAATTGATAATTGCCGGTGATACACCACTTATGTAATATACATCTTGTATGGTATCTGTCGGAATTAAGAATATAGCAGTAATATATGCACCTATTGCCATAAACCCTGCCTGACCTAAGGAGAATAAACCGGTGAAACCGGTTACTAAGTTCATGGAAACTGCAACAACTGCTAAAATGGCACCTTTAGTAAGTACGGTATATGCCATACCATAATTTGCCTTGTTGGCTTCCAGAAAGAATAGGAAGGCAAGAATGATTGCTGCTAAAATAATTGAATATGTTACCTTTTTTGAATTTTTCATACAAGCTCCTCCTTTCCTATACTTTATCAATGTTTTTCTCGCCAAATAAACCAGTAGGACGGAATAACAGAATGACTATTAATAATGCAAAGGTAAAGGCATCACTAAAAGTAGAATATCCAAGGGCTACTAAAAGAGTTTCACTGATACCGATTACAAATCCGCCAACTACTGCACCTGGAATACTGCCAATTCCACCAAGAACTGCAGCTACGAAACATTTTAATCCTGGCAAAGTTCCGCTAAAAGGTGTTACCGACATACGATCCGTAAAATATAGAATAGAACCAATGGCAGCAAGTAAGGAACCAATGGCAAAAACAATACTAATTACTTTGTTAATACGAATTCCCATTAACTGAGCAGTTTCAAAATCTTTTGATACTGCACGAATGGCAATACCTACTTTTGTATGGTTAATCAGAAACATTAATGCAATAACTAATAATACTGTAAGCACCGGTGTTATAAAGGTAACCAAAGAGGCAGAAACTGTACCTATATGAAATATTTTCTTAAGGAAAGGTATTTCCGGATACGCACGTGGCAGTGCGGTAAATAAGTATGTAGCCAGATTCTGTAACAGATAGGAAACAGCAATGGCTGAAATCATAATTGACATACGAGGTGCTGTTCGTAGTGGTTTATAAGCCACACGCTCTATTACAACACCTAATATAATTGTTACTATACATACAATAGGTATTGCAATCTGCCATGGCAGACTTGCCATTGAAAATATCATGAAGTAACCTGCCATCATAAATATGTCACCATGGGCAAAGTTTATCAGGCGGAGAATACCATATACCATTGTATATCCAATGGCAATTAAAGCATAAGCACCGCCAAGGGATATCCCTGTCAAAATATGCTGA
>CALDJN010000054.1 GCA_937901695.1 uncultured Anaerocolumna sp. | reverse complement strand
ATTTATTATTTCCAACCGATTCATTATCTCAACCGATTCATTATCTCAACCGATTTATTATTTTCAATTGATTCATTTTCTCAATCGATTTATTATTTCCAACCGATTCATTATCTCAACCGATTTATTATCTCAACCGATTTATTATTTTCAATTGATTCATTTTCTCAATCGATTTATTATTTCCAACCGATTCATTATCTCAACCGATTCATTATCTCAACCGATTCATTATCTCAACCGATTTATTATTTCGTTTGCTTTCTTATAGATATTTTCTGCGTCATCTCCAACATAGAATTGATTATCTTCATATAAAATCTTACCATTTACCATAGTAAGTTTTACATTCTGCTTGCTTCCACTATAAACTATGTTCTTGGTAATATTATTTATAGGCTGCATATTAGGCTGGGCAAGGTCAATAATAATTAAATCAGCTATTTTTCCTGCCTCCAGGGTATCCATATCTTTTAAGCCCATTGCTTTAGCACCTCCTACAGTAGCCATGTATAGCACTTGGTCTGCTGGTACTGCAGAGGCGTCATCTTCTTTTAGTTTTTGTAATACGGTAACCAGGTACATTTCACGGAACATATCCAAAGCGTTATTGCTGGCAGGGCCATCGGTGCCAATTGCAATATTAATACCCATATCAAGCATTTTGGCAATGGAAGCGATACCACTGGCAAGTTTGGAATTAGAACCCGGATTGGTTACAACAGTCAGGTTATGTTTCTTAAATACTGCCAAATCCTCCTCTGTCATATGCACACAATGATATCCTCCACCGCCATAATCAAACATACCTAGTTGATCTAAATAGGTAGTTGGTGTTGTTCCATTCTTTCTTAAGCACTGTTCCACTTCTGCTCTAGTCTCAGAATTATGTGTAAATACCGGTGCTTTATACTTCTTGGAAAGAGCAGCAACGCCTTCTAACAAAGGTCGTTCTGCTGTATATTCCCCATGAAATCCAAGATTGTAACTGATTAAATCATTCCAATGATTGAATTTTTGATACCAGCTCTCCAAGTTATTCAGATTTTCTTCCGTACTTCCTGTGAATTCATTAATTCCGGCACATAATACGGTACGAAATCCCATATCAATAGAAGCTTGTGATACATCTTCCGGACAAAAATACATATCAAAATTAGCGGTAATACCACTTGTTAAATATTCTAGTATAGCTAATTTGGAAAGATGATACATATCCTCTCCATTTATTTTTGCTTCCATAGGGAAAATCTGCTTATTCAGCCAGTCAAGTAATGGTAAATCATCTGCATAGGATCTTAGAAATGTCATAGCTGAATGAGTGTGTGCATTTTTAAAACCTGGCATAATCAGATTACCTTTTACATCTATTTCTCTATCAAAGTTGGGTAATTTAATTGCATTATCATTCATAGATTGACCTATATATGTAATGCGATTACCTTCAACCCATAATTCTCCTTCTGTTATAGAAAAATTTCCTGCCATAGTTAAAATTTTAGCATTATAAAATCTAGTATTCATAATTGCCCCTTTCAAAATGTATACTTCTTTATTTATCATCTCTTGCCTTTATCATAAATCTCTCCAAGTGCTCTAGGGGCGCGGTTAGATTTTGAGAAAAAGATAAGTAGTAATAATGTTAATACATATGGAAGTATCATAAACAAATCGGTAAAAGTACTTGGTAAAGCTAACATCTGTCCCAGCTCATATCCGCCGGATTTTGCAAATCCAAATAGCAAACAGGCTCCTAAGGTAGGTAATATCCTCCAGTTTCCGAAGATTAATGCTGCTATAGCAAGATATCCGTAACCCATATAAATACTTGGTGAGAAATTAGCCGATATGGAATATGCAAAGCACATACCGCCAAGTCCGGATAAAGCACCGGATACCATAACTGCCTTAAATCTTATATTCGATACTTCTATGCCAGCCGCATCTACAGAATGAGGATTATCTCCGCAGGCTCTCAGTCTTAAACCGTATTTTGTTTTATAAAGTACATACCAGGCAATACATGCAATTACTATAATTACTATTTCAAATGGATAGATATCCTTAAACATAGCTCCAATTACAGGTATACTGGATAAACCAGGTATAGTAAATCGGCTGGATACTCCTAATATGAATTTATCAGATACGGCGCCAAATACCATGCTATTTACCTGTGTAGTCAGGAACACGGTTAATGCAGTGGCAAGAATATTAATAACAACACCACTGATTACCTGGTTAGCCTTAAATTTAATACACAAAAGTGCATGAAGCATAGAATAAACCATTCCACCCACTATGGAAAATAATAAAGCTACATAAAATAATGATTGTACTTCTACATTGGCAAATTTAGAAATTAAAACAACTGCCAATGCTCCAACAAATGCACCAAAGCCTTGTAAACCTTCTAATGCTAAGTTAGTGATTCCGCTTTTTTCACTATAGATACCACCAATAGCTATAATAAAGAGAGGCAAAGCAAAGGATAAACCATCAATAATTATTGTGTCCATTATTCTTCACCCTCCTTTCTCTCATTCTCTTCCTTTAAAATGCTTTCTTTTGTTTCTTTACTTCCATTACCATCCATTTCCCTTAATAAGCTATCTTTTTCCACTGCCTTTTTTAGGTTTTCGGTATCTTCTACATTAGTAGAATTTACTGTAGAATCCTCATGACTGTTTATTTTAGATGCTTCAAAGCACTTTTCCTTTCCTCTTTCAATCTTATATTTAATAAAAGTACCACAAGCACTAAATAATAAAATTAAACCTGTAATAACAGAAGCGATTTCCTGTCTTACTCCAGCTGTAGAACTCATATAAGTACTGCCCTTATCAATAACTGTAATTAGAAAAGAGGAAAATATTATTCCAATTGGATTTCCATTACCTAATAAAGAAACTGCAATGGCATCAAAACCTACACTTGATAATACTTTTGGCTGTATGGAAGCGAAATAACCAAGATAATAAGTTACACCAGCAAGTCCTGCTAAAGCACCTGAAATAACCATAGCTAAAACTATGTTTTTACCAACATTGATACCAGCATATTTAGCTGCTTTTGGATTCACACCTACTGCCTTAATTTCATATCCGATTCTTGTTTTATCAACAATGAATTTTATGATAAATGCTGTAATAAGAGCCAAAATAATACCTATGGATAAGTCCATCTTAAGTCCGGCAAATTCCACATTCATAAAAGTCAGACGCGCTGAATCTTTTATATACTTTGATTGTCTTGACACAGGGTCAATGTAGTATGAGTTAATAAAGAAACTTAAAACATATTGTACGATATAGTTAAACATAATGGTGGATACTACTTCATTAATATTAAATTTATATTTTAACCATCCAACAATACCGCCATAAATAGCACCAACTACTATACCAATGATTAATACAAGAGGTTTCGCAATTACCCCATTTAAATCACTATAGCCTAGTAATATAGTAGCCATATAGCCAGCCAAAAGCATCTGTCCTGATACACCAATATTAAAAAGGCCCGCTTTGAGCGCAACTGCTACAGCTAAGGCTGCAAAAAGCATCGGTGTCATGGCATTTAGCATGGTTAAGAAATCTGTAAACATGTTTTTATATCCTGCATAAACTGGCTTTGGCAGTACGCCTGCACCTTGTAACAGATTATAAAAAGCTTGTAAAGGATTCTTTCCAATTAATAGAATAATAATGGATGCAGCAATTAAACTTAATAAAATGGAGAATAATGGTATCGAAATAGGCTGCCATTTTTCATTTCCCATACATTTTAGAAAAGCTCTATATATGATATTTGGATTCTTTTGTTTTGTATGATTTGTTTTACTCATGCTTTACCCCCATCATAAATTCTCCAACTTCCTTGGTGGTTAGTGTTTTGGCATCTGCTATTTTTTGAAGTTGTCCGTTATAGATAACACCTATAGTATCAGCAACATTCATAATTTCATCTAGTTCTAAGGATATTAGCAGAATTGCTTTGCCGTTATCACGTTCACGTAAAATCATATTGTGAATATTTTCAATAGCTCCAATATCAAGTCCTCTGGTAGGCTGAACGAATATCATCAAAGGGGACTGTAGTTCAATTTCTCTGGCAATAATGGCTTTTTGCTGATTACCACCACTCATGGAACGAACTATGGTTTTCGAACCTTGTCCGCTTCTAATATCGTATTTATCTATAAGTGAATCACCATATTTTACGATTTCCTCTTTATTAAGTACCCCATTCTTACAAAATGGTTCTTTATAATAATCTTTCAAAGCAATATTTTCAGCTAAGGTAAAATCTAGAACCAGTCCATAAGCTTGTCTGTCTTCCGGTATATAAGAGATACCTTCTAATGTACGTTTTCTAATACTGTAATTAGTAATATCAATATTATTTAGCTTTATTGAACCACTGCTAACCTTGGTAAGCCCTGCTATTGCGTCAGCAATTTCCACCTGGCCATTACCAGATACACCGGCAATTGCAAATACTTCGCCACCTCTTATAGTAAAGGAAACGTCTTTTACTACTTCAAAATTATCCTGATTCTTTACAACTAAATGCTCTACATCTAATACTACATCTCTAAAATGAGCAGGCTCCTTTTCTGTTTTAAAAGATACCTCTCTGCCTACCATTAAATTGGCCATTTTTTGAGTGGAAGTTTCCTTAACATCCAATACGTCTACTAACTTACCTCTGCACAGTATTGCGCAGCGATCAGCTACACGTTTAATTTCTTCCAGTTTATGCGTAATTAGTATAATGGTTTTTCCTCCGGCACGTAAACCTTCTATAATCTCCAGTAGGAAATCGATTTCTTGAGGAGTTAAAACTGCTGTAGGTTCGTCAAATATCAAAATCTCTGCTTCACGGTATAACATCTTTAAGATTTCAACTCGCTGTTGCAGGGAAACATTGATATCTTCAATTTTTTTCGTTGGATCGACTTCTAATCCGTACTTTTTTGATAATTCGCTTATTTTCTTATTCGCACCTGCAATATCAACATATGGTATGATACCCCCTAATTTTTTAATAGGTTCAATACCCATGACGATATTTTCTGTAATAGTATAATTTTGAACTAATTTAAAATGTTGGTGCACCATACCTATATTTAATTTTGTTGCATGGCTTGGAGAAAGAATCTGAACTTTTTCGCCTCGAATGTATATCTCTCCTTCGTCAGGTTCATACATACCAAAGAGCATACTCATTAAGGTAGATTTTCCAGCACCATTTTCACCTAATAGGGCAAAGATTTCACCCTTTTTAATCTGTATTGTTACGTCATCATTAGCAACAATACCGGGGAATTTCTTTGTGATATGTTTCATTTCCACAATATACTCAGACATTCTTATTCTCCTTGTCTTTTCTTAATAAAAAAAGCTTATCACTTTTTACTGATTTTCTCAATATAAAGTGGTAAACCTTCTCTGCTTTCCAAATTTGTTTAGAGGAAATAGTGATAATATATTATGAAAGAAGTGCTATTCTGAATCTGAAATATAAAGTCAAAACGGATATTCCACTTGCCAACAGGCAAGTTTTGCCCATAAGCCAGTTCATCCTCTTACACGGCTTGCTCAAATGCGATATCCTTTTTCAGTTTCAGAATAGCTGCTTCCTAACACTTATTTACATATAATTTACCTATATATTTATATTTATTTTGGAAGACCAGGGAAAGAGTCAGGTGCGATTCCGTTAAAATTAGAAGCAGGTACAATTTTTCCTTCCTGTAATAATTTATAGGCATCATTCATTTTAGCAATGCTATCTTCTGATAATTGATTACGTCCTGCAGCACTTACAAATCCGGTAGAATCTGTATCTGCTTTAAGAAGAACATTTTGTCCTTTAAATGTGCCATCTTTAACCATATTTAAAGCTCTTTCTACGTTAAGATTCATAACTTTTAATACAGAAGTTAAGATTACATTTTCTGAACCATTTTTACCATCATCATATTGGTCAACGTCACAACCAATTACCTTAACTCCTTTTGCTTCTTTTGCAGCTGTGAAAACACCGTTACCGGAACCGCCTGCTGCAACAAGCATAATATCAACACCTTCATTAATTAAAGCCTTACCTACAACTTTACCAGTTGGTTCATCTGCAAAAGAGCCTACATAATTACCGCCTACATTGGCACCAGTTACATCAGTTCCTGCATAAGCTGGAAGTTCTACACATTCTACCTTTTTATTATACATAGCATTTACATAGTTAACACCGGATTCAAAACCATATTGGTAATTAACGTTAGAAGGATAAGCTACACCATTAACAACTGCTACTTTATTAGTTTTTGTTTCCAAAGCAGCTGCCATGCCTCCAAAGAATCCACTTTCTTCTTCTGCAAATGTCATAGCATAAATATTGTCA
>CALDJN010000053.1 GCA_937901695.1 uncultured Anaerocolumna sp. | reverse complement strand
GATAATTTATCGGCATCTCCTGTAAATAGAAAGGAATTCTCACCATTGGTGAATTTAATGCTTACACTATAATCATTTAATTCATCATAATCAGAAGCATTGGGAGCTACAATGGTAAAGGAAGATGCTCCTAATGAATATGTATTACCTACAACGGCCTTTGTTATCTTTAATCCATTCTCTGCAATTGCATCAAGTACATCTTCAAAGGTTTTGGTTGTATGAATAACATCAGGCAAAATAACCTTTCCAATATCGAAAGAATGAATTACGGTATCCAGTCCGCCAATATGGTCGCTGTGTGGATGGGTACCTATTACATAATCTAATTTCTTAACCCCTTGTTCTTTTAAGTAATTTACCACGGTAGTACCTTGATTATTTTCACCAGCGTCGATTAACATATAATGCTCGTCTGCTTCAATTAATATAGAATCCCCTTGCCCAACATCAATAAAATGGACTTTACATAAGGAGTTACCATTGGTAACATCATCAGCAGTAGTTTCTCCAGTCATGTTTCCTTCCGGCTTAGACTGGTTATCCTTTGCCTCATTTTCTGGTTTCTTTCCCTCATTTAAAATGGAATCGTTATTACTTGTAAGGGGGGTATTATTCTTAGTACCAATTATGGTATCCGGAGAAAATGTCATTCCTAACACAAATAATGCAGCAAATAATATAGCTAGGATTCCAAATTTAGGCTTTTTCTTTTTTAACATGTTAAAACCTCCTATACAAGAATTATATCATAGAAACCTTGATATAGAAGTAAATCTAAGGCATTTTTCATGTGAAATAAATGGTAAAAGCCACTATAGCAGGTCGAATGGAAGTACTTGCATTTACTGTAATAATACGGTAAGATATCAGTGTAACGTTAAAAATTGTAAATAAGCATTACCGGAGATAGCCGGTGGAATGGAGAGGGGTTATGAAGGTATCGAATTTAGAATACAAAAGACTGACTTTAGATGAGATTACAGCTATTTCAGAAGAAATGATAAGCGAAGTAAAAAATGCAACGACAATTCAAGAGGTTTTATATGCAAGAGAGAAATATGTTAAGTCATAAAATATTAAAGCCATAAAATTTAAAGCCATAAAATATTAAAACCATAATTTATTAACGTTTGACTTTCCTTTGAAGGGGTGATAGGTAATGCTTCGAATAGCAATATGTGATGAAGATCAGGTTAGCTGCTCTATCATTGAAAATATTATCTTAAACTACAGTAAAAGAATAAATGAAAAAATGCAAATTGAAGTATTTTATTCAGGTGGAGAATTACTGAAATTTATTCTAAAGGAATATTGTTTTGATTTGATATTTATAGAAATGAATTTAAAGCATATCAATGGAATAACAGTAGGAAAAATTCTTCGTGACTTACTGGATTACCAAACGGTCCAAATGGTATATATGTCAAAAACGGATAAATATTTAATGGAATTATTTAATATAAGACCAATGCATTTTATTATAAAGCCAATAAACTCATACCAAATAATTGCAGATGTACGTTTGGCAATGAAATTAACGGATAAACTAGGTGCGCTCTTTAGTTACAAAAAGGGGTATGATATTTATAAGATACCATTAAAGAACATTCTTTATTTTGAAAGCGAAGACCGTGAAATTAGGATGGTAACCACAACTGGTGAAGAACTCTTTTATGGAAAATTAGAAAAAATATATAATGAGGTAGCTAAATATCAATTTGTGCAAATTCATAAATCTTACATTATAAATTATTCTCAAGCAAGGAAATTAAATTATAATGAGGTTATCATGTCTAATTCCGATTGCCTGCCAATCAGTCAATCAAGAAGGAAAATAATAAGGGAATTATATATGGAACATGAAATCGGAGTTTTTTAGTTTACTTCAAAAGAGTATATGAATTTCTACAAGAGTCCGCACAATTGGTAAAAATGTGCTAACATGCATTTACCGGAAGAAAATAATACAAAGGGGGTAATTGCTATAAGAGCCTAAATAAAGAATGGTACCTTTTTAGATTATGAATGATTTATGTTTCATTCATTGTAAACAAGTCCAATTACATAATTTATTTGACAAAAAATATGGCAATTAATGCAGCCTGCATTGATACAAAAGATAAAAATGTAAGTAATAATGTTGACATTACTTTCGGGATAAAACTCATGCAGCAGTTTTATTTGTCTCACTATTACACTTCTAAGGAGTATATTAAAAAACACTCAAAGCTTACTAGGTAACTAATATAAACATGCTTACCAGGTAATTAATATAAACATACTTACCAGGAATAGATTAAGCATGGTTATTAGGAAATAGTATAAGCTGAGAGAATATTAGAATGGAGGGTATAATATGAGAAAGTTTAGAAGATTATTATCAGTAATAGCTATTATAGCTATGTTTGCTTCAATGAGTACCATCGTATCTGCAAAGCAAAGTACATTAGATGAAACTGAAAACTTACCTTATTCTGATTCTATTGTTTACACTCCCGATGGTAAAGTGGATGCTGCGTATTATGAAAATCTGCAGCAAAAGATAATTAGTGAGTTTGATTACAGAAATAAAAAAACTATAACGAATTCAAGTTTCCAAAGAGAAATACAGTTAAATGCAGTACATAATACGATTCCGGGAGATGTGTATGTATCCTTTACTGGAACTACCTCTGGAATTGATTTTGCATTGGTTGGACATGCATCATTGGTGGAAACTGCTGGTGGTATATGGTGTATCTCTTCCTGGCCTGAGAAAGATGGCCATGTAAATGGAGTACAGTACGAATATAATTATTGGCCGGGAAAAAATAAAATATATGGATTGAGAGTAAAAGATGGTACTTCTACCTCCAGAGCAGCAGCTGTAAAAGCAGCAAGGGATTATGTAAATACGAGTCCAAGAATTCCTTACAACTGGAATTTCCTTAACAAATTTACAACAAGCAGCTTCTACTGTTCACAGCTTGTATGGAGATGCTGGAAGACGGCAGGTATTGATATTGACCGATTCCCTTACGATACAGTAGTATCACCGGCAGAATTAACAGGACCCAAAATGATAGAACTATTTTATGTAAATAATTAATATTAATAGCAGGGCTTGTTAAAGAAATAAATAAACTGTTTTAGCTGATTTTATTTCTTATAGTACAGCAGGCCCTGCTGTACCCAAAGTTTAAATGCAGAAAGAGGTAATGATGAAAAAATTAATTATAATAATCTTCATTATTTTAAGCGTTATCTTAACTTCCTGTGGAAAATCATCGAAATTTACAACAAAAAGTATTGAATTAAATGATGCGAAGTACTTAATTTCCTTTAGTGGAAGTGACAGAAATAAATTTAGTAATTCCATTTCCATTTTATATGAAGATAATAGTGTAAAAGAAATACCTATAAACTCATCAATGGTATTAGAAAATGCCATTGAAAATCAGGGTGGGTACTATTTTTATTCCAGACAAAAAAATACCCATTATCGGATGCAAGATGGTCAGGTAAAACAATTTTCTATTATGGAAGATACTTATTCCGATGGCTATTATGGAGTTTTGTATGCATATCCAACTGAAAAAGGCTGTATTCAAATCCTAAATATAGGAGTAGAAGATGGTATCTATGTAACCAAAATAGTAAGAACCAACAAGGATATGGATGAATTAATAATTAAATTAGATAATAAGTTAGCCTGTTCTGTAGTTACGGAGGGTAATTTGCTTCATATAGCATATATAGATTTAAATACTGAAAAACCGGACCCAAATTCCATAGGAACCAGTGGAATCATGACACTGGACATGAAAAATAAAACTATTATAGCAGATACTTTATTACCGAATCAATATAGAGCAGAACCTGACAGACCAATCATTAGATTTGATGGCAACATTGTAGTCTATTCTAAAGAACTTACAGAAGAAGGAATACCTACGGGTAAGTCTTATGTAGCAGCTTATAAAGATGATAGTCAGGAAAAAGAACTTACCATAGAAGATTTCATTATCCTTGAGTCCTATATGCATGATAACAAATTGTATTTGTTTGGTGAAGGTGGCATGATTAAAGTATATGATACCAATTATCAGTTAATTGCCAGTCATAATCTGAAAGTAGATGGTCTTATAAGAAAAATTTATTTTAAAGATAATTATGTATTTACTGCATTATATGGAAATGACTTTAAAATGTATATTCATAAATATAAGTTAGATTCAGGAACCATGGAAGAAAATTATGAAGTTCCTTACCCATCTGCTATAGATTGGAAAATAGAAAATTTTACTTTTATACCTATCTAATTAAATATAGGTTAAGAGTGTAAATAATTTGTATTGAGACAACTAGGCTGTTTGCGATAGCTTTTGCACCAGATTAAAGTTTACAAAGACCAATAAAAGCAGGGTATGGAATTTTTTACAACCTTATCTGTTTTCAAAAGAAGAATTTAAAATACGCTTTGGTGTTGTAATGCTTCTTAACTATTATATCGAAGACGAATACATAGACAGTGTATTAGAAATATTCAATTGCATAAAGCATGAAGGCTACTATGTTAAAATGGCTGTAGCGTGGGCAATATCGGCTTGTTATGTAAAATATGATATAAAAACAAAGAATTTTTTAGAGAAGAATGAACTGGATGATTTTACTTATAACAAAGCGATTCAGAAAATTATAGAGTCTTTACAAGTAAATCAGGGGACAAAAGCAATGTTAAAGCAAATGAAACGTAAAACAATTTAATCTTATCAGGGAAGCCTTTCACTTCTGTAAGTTTTGGGTAACCCTCATTTACAAAGTTTGGGTACCCACTACTTACAAAGTGATGGTAAGGACTTGTCTGCTTCAGCAGGAATTCAAGATCCTACTAAAATGCCATATAGCGGCAATGGCAATGGGGTTATGAGCAAGTAGTGTAAGGGGATAAACTTGCTTGAAGCGACTGGGAATATCCTCTTTAAATTTTTAATATTCTGTAAGGTACTTTTCAATAGGAACCGGACCCCTGACTACGGTTCTAATCACATGAAGTGCTCCATCCTTATCAGAGCGGATTCTCCAATCAACCATCATGATTTTACCATCCGTAATTTCTATACAATTAATACCTCTTGTTTGAATGCAGCAACCAGTATTAAAATATGGAAGTTCTTTCTTCTTCGGAAACTTTGCCCTATGAGTATGGCCACAAATAAGCATCATTTTATGTTGTTTAATCCACCTTTTGTAATTTTTTTCAATTCGGTGGCGTTTAAAATGATTCCTTGCAGGGCTGGAGGGATTATGAAATCCCACTACATGCATAAATCTCCAGAAATATCGTAAGGCAAGCATGGAGAGAAACCATAATTGATCGTTCATTAAGTCACCTTGATGCCCATGGACGATTAGTATTTCCTGCCCGGTTTCTTTTCTTTTTAAAACCAGGGCTTCATGGGTAGTAAGTCCATTAAATAATTCATGAATGTCCTGGGTATATTCATCATAAAAAGT
>CALDJN010000052.1 GCA_937901695.1 uncultured Anaerocolumna sp. | reverse complement strand
AGGTCCACTGCTTACAATAAATTGAACTTCTGCATCTGCAGAAATCTCTGCATTTTTTTTAGGATACTGATCACATACAGTGCCCTTTTTAAAGGTATCATTATACTCTTCCGTATAATTATAATTTGTTAAACCTGATTCTTTCAAAGCCGCTTCTGCCTCATCCAAAGAATAGCCTAAAATATTAGGTACAATAACTGTTCCAACTTCTTTACTTGGTTCTTCCGTAGGTGTTGGTGTCATGGTTGTCGGATTTGGATTTTCGTCTTTTCCACCACTCTTTGGAAATAAATTAAAGAATTTAACACCAATATAGATAAAGATAATAACCAAAATAACCGCAACAGCTATAGTACCAACTAAAGTGATTTTCTCCATACGTGGATCTACTTCATCAAGCTCTTCCTCATCATCTTCTACAGGTACCGGCTGGCGATCCGTTCTTGTTCTGAAGGCATCCGTATTCTGCATCTTATCCATAGTTTCATGAAGCCCTAGTCCAGCTCCCTTAGAAGCAGATTTAATATGATTTACTTCATCATCGGATATATTAATGGTTGGTGAATCACTTACAATTGGTGCTGGAATAACAACAAAATCACCATTAGGATTGGTAATGGAGCGTTTTAAATCAGCAATTAATTCAGAAGCACTGAGATAACGTCTCTCCGGCTTCTTCTGCATACATTTTTGAACGATTTTATCTACACTAATTGGTATACTTGGATCTAGCTCTCTTAATGATGCTGCTTCTCCCTGAATGTGAAGCAGGGCAACAGATACCGTATTATCTCCTGCAAATGGTACTCTTCCGGAAAGCATTTCATACAAAGTTACACCAAGGGAATAAATATCGCTTTTCTCATCACTGTAACCGCCCCTTGCCTGCTCCGGAGAAAGATAATGAACCGAACCCATTGCATTAGAAGTAATTGTATTGGAATTAGTTGCTTTGGCAATACCAAAATCAGTAACTTTTACCTTTCCTTCTTTAGAAATAATTATGTTCTGAGGCTTAATGTCTCGATGAATAATATGATTGGCATGTGCCGCTTCCATACCCATGGCAATTTGAATTGCTATTCCAATGGCTTCTTTTACTTCTAACTTGCCTTTTCTTTCTATAAAATTCTTTAAGGTGATACCTTCTACCAGCTCCATTACAATATAATGTAAATTGTTATCATCACCTACATCATAAACATTTACAATGTTAGGATGAGATAACCCTGCGGCTGACTGCGCCTCACCTCTAAATTTAGTAACGAAATTCTTATCATCGCTATATTCTGGTTTCAGTATTTTAATGGCTACATAACGGTTTAGTCTGTGGCATTTTGCCTTATAAACATCAGCCATGCCTCCTGAACCGACTTTATCAATAATTTCATATCGGTCGCTAATAAACATTCCTGGTTTTATCATTCATTTCACCTCTCTCTACAGTTTTACAATAATAATGGAAATGTTATCTATTCCACCATTCTCATTTGCTCGTTTTACTAATTCTTTTGCTGCAAGCTGTAGATCGTCCGGATATTCCTTTACTATAGCCATGATTTCATCATCCTCTACCATATTGGATAATCCATCTGAACACATAAATATTGTATCATCCGTTTCCAGATTTACTTCAAAATAATCAGGCACTACGTTTTTACTTGCTCCTAATGCTCTTGTAATTATATTCTTATTTGGGTGAAAACGCATATCTTCTCTATCAATTTCACCTGTCTGTACCATTTCTTCTACTAAAGAGTGGTCCACTGTAATTTGCTTAATATTATCGTTAATAATATATAATCTGCTGTCTCCAATGTTGGTTACATATAATACTTTATCTAAAATAGTTGCAACAACAAAGGTTGTACCCATACCCTCTAATTCATTATCATCGCCTGCTTCTTTTAATAATGAATCATTTGTCTTTTGTAATGCTTCTGATATCATTCCTACCGGAGTTTCCTGATTACTGTTTTTAATAAATTCAGTAAATGCCTTCACGCTAAATCTGGAAGCATAATCCCCCGCTTTATGTCCACCCATTCCATCAGCAACAATAAACAAATTAGGCAGTCCACCAACGGGGTTTTCTTCACAGAAAACATAATCTTGATTAATCTGTCGTTTTTCTCCTATATCTGTTATTGAAAACGCTCTCATACATACCTCTTTTCTGAATATCAAGCTTACTTGCTTTACTAGCTAAAGAAATAAATTCACTTATTTACATGCAAATTCACCCATTTGCATACTTCCATCGGTCAATTCATTGCTTTAGCATCAGAAGATTGATCCATATAACTTTTCCTTAATTGGCCACATGCGGCATCGATATCTGTACCCATTTCTCTTCTAATAGTAACATTTATTCTGTTTTTTTCAAGTATATTTTTGAAATTTTGAATATTTTCAGACCTGGATTGTCTGTAATTCCGCTCTTTTATTGGATTTATGGGAATTAAATTTATGTGACAATTTAAGCCTTTAACTAAATGAGAAAGTTCATGGGCAAATTTCTGTAAGTCATTTACACCTTCAATCAGACTATATTCAAAGGTAATTCTTCTTCCTGTTTTTTCATAGTAATAATGGCAAGCCTCCATAATAGATTCTATGCTGTATCTATTGGCCATAGGCATAATTTGTTGTCTTAACGGGTCATTGGGAGCATGAAGTGATATAGCCAAAGTAATTTGCAGATTTTTATCTGCCAAAGCCTTTATTTTATCTGCTAATCCGCAAGTGGATACTGTAATATTTCTTTGACTAATATTTAATCCATTCTCATCGGTTAACATACCGATAAATTGTACTAAGTTATCAAAATTATCTAAAGGTTCTCCCGTTCCCATAACCACTACATTAGATACTCTTTCACCGGATATCTTCTGAATTTGATAAATCTGGTCCAGCATTTCAGAAGGAGCAAGATTTCTTTCAAACCCGCCAATGGTGGAAGCACAAAAAGTACATCCCATTTTACATCCAACCTGAGAAGAGATGCAGACGGAATTCCCATGATGGTATTTCATTAACACGCTTTCCAGTACTCGGTCATCATATAGCCGAAATAAGAATTTACTGGTGTCCCCGTCTTTTGAAACCAATTTGTTCACTTGAAAAAGGTTAGTAATCTGACAAACTTCTTTTAATCTTTCCCTTAATTGTTTTGATATATTGGTCATATCATCAAAATTACTTACCAGTTTTACATGGAGCCATTCATAGATTTGCTTCCCACGGAATGGCTTATCTCCCAACTCCACTAACAAGTCTTCCAGTTCTTCTAACCTTAAAGATTTTATATCGATTTTATCCATTGGTTAATGCTCTCTCCTTAATCTGGCAATAAAAAATCCATCACATTGATGAATTCCCGGTACTAATTGCAAATATCCCTCTTTTGTCGTATCACTCCAGAGTACCTCTGGGAGATAAGGATTTAAACTCTCTAATTTAAAATGATATTGATTCATAAACCAACGTACATTTTCTATGTTTTCTTCCGGATTAATGGTACAGGTACTATATATCAGGGTACCGCCCTTCTTCACATATTGATAAACTACTTCTAATATATTTCTTTGCAGTAAAACCAATTCCCTTTGTTTGTCTTTTGTTACATTATATTTTATATCTGGTTTTTTCCCGATTATACCAAGACCGGAACATGGAAGGTCTGCTAATAAAACATCTGCCTGCTCTACACTTTCTTCATCTAAGATTAAAGCATCCTGAACTTTCGCTGATATATTGGTATAACCCAAACGTTTTATATTATCTAATATGAGATTAACTTTGTAATCCGTAACATCCCTGGAACTGACCTGTCCTGTTGAATGGAGCAGTTCTGCCCCATGAAGGGACTTTCCTCCTGGAGCTGCGCATACATCAATGACACAATCTCCTTCCTTAATACCGGATATTGCACCTACTAACATGGAACTTTCGTCCTGAACCTGAAAATAGCCTTTTTGAAATGGTTCTATATCATTTAAGTAATTATAATTTTCTATATGGAAGGCATAAGGTAAATAAGAACCAGGTTCTACAGTAACCTTTTCATTTTCTAACATTCTCTTTAATTCATCTGGTGATACTTTATCCAGATTACAGCGAATGGTTGTTTTCTTAATCTGAAAGGTTGTCTCCAATATGCCCTTCACGGTTTTATAATCATATTCCTTTAACCAGTCTTTGATAATCCATTCCGGCATGGAATAGGTTAAACTTAAGAATTCAACCGGATTTTTCTCTTCACTGGGGAAAATGACTTTTTCCGGATTTCGTATTATATTTCTTAAAATGCCATTAACGAATCCGCTTAAGTTCTGAAACCCTCTTTTTTTCGCTAATTTAACAGCTTCGTTACAAACCGCTGAATCTGGAATCTGGTCCAGGTATTTTAACTGATAAACACTAATTCTAAGCAGATTTCGTATGAATGGCTTCATTTTATTTATTTTTACACTAGAATACTGATTAATGATATAATCAATGGTTAATAATCTTTCTATAGTACCTTCACATAGTCTGGTTATAAAAGCTCTGTCTTGTTTTTCTAAGGATTGATATTGTTTCAAAATCTGACTAAGTACTGTATGAGTATATTGTTTGTTCCCTGTAATATCCATTACTGCATCTAATGCAATTTCTCTAGGATTTTTCTTACTGGATCCCTGATCTTTAGTCACGATTTCTTCCTCCAAATAAAATAACCAATCGTACTAATTGTAATATAGAAGCTGCTGCTCCGGCAACATAAGTTAAGGCTGCTGCACTTAATACTTGTCGTGTTTGTTTCACTTCCTGTGTACTTAGGATGCCTGTTTCATCTACTATTTGCACTGCTCTTCTTGAAGCATTGAATTCCACCGGCAAAGTTACCAGCTGGAATAATACTGCCAAGGAGAACAAAATAATTCCTATGTTAATTAAGGATTGAGACCATCCAAGAATAATTCCAAGTATAATCATCGGCCAGGATATAGTGGCTCCAAAGTTAGCAATAGGAACTAAGGCACCTCTTATACGAAGTGGTACATATCCTGTATTATCCTGAATAGCATGACCACATTCATGAGCAGCGACTCCAACTGCAGCAACAGAAGAATTGTTGTATACAGTTTCTGATAATTTTAAGGTTTTATCCCTCGGATCATAGTGATCTGTTAAATTACCACTGATTGGTCTAACACTAACATCATAAATACCTGCTGAATAAAGAATTTTCTCTGCTGCCTGAGCTCCTGTTAAACCAGATAAGCTTCTTACTTTAGAATATTTTGCAAAAGTTGATTTTACTTTTGCAGAAGCTAATAAAGATAAAACAACTCCTATTATAATTAAAAAATATGTTGGATCAAATAAATAACGATAACCATAATACATAATAGCCTCCATTCTGGCACCTTAGTGCCCTATTCTTAAGATAAAATAGTGCCCTTAGGAATCTCAAATCCCCTTATAAAGGCATCTACTGTCATTCGTTTCTTT
>CALDJN010000051.1 GCA_937901695.1 uncultured Anaerocolumna sp. | reverse complement strand
AGTAAGTTGGTGTGTAACGATAAAATCATATTTTTTATTTTGGACAGATTGAACTTTTAGGACGATTTCCGGACGATTATACATGGCAAATGAGGTTACAATTAAAACATCCTCTTCCAGCTGATAGTACCAGGTACTTCCTGACACATCCATTTCATAGGCAGCAGGTAAGGTAAGCTGTCTGTAATAATTGCCGGCTTTTACATAAATCCTCTGCCCGCTGTTTTTTTCTACATTTAATAGTCCTCTATGATTGGATAACAGTTTATTATAGGTTGTATTGCCTGCTACTAGCTGACAGTTAAATACACCATAGATATAGTTGGTAGAGCTGACCACTCCTTGAGGAACTTTAGTTAAATCAAAGTTTGTCATAAGAATGTGTCCATGGGGGCGTTCTGTTATTAACTCTTTTGCTTGCAAAACTACATGACTATTTGTGGGAGTGAAAAAGGAAAGTAATGTATCACCCTCTTTTTCCTCTAATAACCTATGAGGAAAATATTTGTTCACCTGCTCTATATTCCATTGTTCAGAAGCATAAGGAGCTCCTGTTTTATTAAGAGTTGGTACTCTAAAAGGCTTGAATTCCTTAGATTCATTACGTGAATTGGAATTAAGTAATTTTTGAGATTCATTACATGAATTGGAATTAAGTAATTTTTGAGATTCACTGGATGAATTGGAATTAAGTAATTCCTGAGATTCACACCATGAACGGGCTTTAAGCAATTGCTGAAATTCACTACATGAATAGGATTTATGTAATTCCTGAGATTCACTCCATGAGTGGGTTTTAAGCATTTCCTGAGATTCACTCCCTAAATATGCTTTGTATAATTCCTGAGTGTATTCTATCTCTGTTATAGCTTCCGGATGATTGGACTTGCAAATGCCGTAAAACGAAAACTGCTTCATACCGGATAAGGTAAATGCTTCCGTTTGAAGTGCGGTATGTGACAACTCATATTGTTTATTTTTGCTGGGAAGATTGCCAAGCAATGCTTCCGGAATATTTGTTCTTTTGTAAGAAAGACCGAAAAACTGTGTAGCATCTGTAGAATAGGCTGCGGAATGTATACCAAGGCTTCCTTGCTGAAGATAAGGATAGGATTCATTCTGAGGCATATTTTGCCTGGAACAGATAACATATCCATAATCTCCTTCAAAAATACTATGACCTAAATATTGTGCTACATATAGTTCGTTGGAATTAACACTATCCTTTGTACCAATCCCAATATCCTGGGAATAGACAACATCAGCTTTATCACATCTGCCATTTAAAGATACATCCCAAAACCAGATGCCATATGGGGTTAGGCGAAAAGTAACGGTATAGTTGATTTGTTCCACAGTTCCTTCAAAAATAAGTGAAGAATTGCTTGACTTTAAACTGCTTTTAGATGCTAACCCGATTAAAGGATAAAAATTAAGATAGCCATCTTTGTATATTCGAAGGTATATATTATTGGCTGAACCATTTAACGTGTTACCTCGAAATGCATTAATCATAATGGATTCATGAATCCATTCAAAACTGTCTCCTCCAGGTAAGAAAGAAAAATTGCTGTTACCATTTTTTAAGGTTATTGGAGCAGACAAAGTTTTTAATATCATATTGTTACCTCCTTCATAAAACAAGTGGAAACATTTCCAATTACACAGAAGTATACAAGAACTTATATTATATGTCAAGAAAAATTAGCAATTATGAAGTAATTAGGAGCGATTATCTTGCAAGAAACGTATTTAACAAAATATAATAAAAAAGTAGAAAACATCAGCTAAAAGCATATGTTAGTCAAAGTGCATAAAAAAAGATAATATATATTAATATAATAAACATATTGACAAAAACACTTGAATAGATTATGATAATCATATCAAAACTAAAGGAAACGTTTCCAATTAAACTTTATTTAACCTCGTTAGGGAAGTGGTAATGAGGTTATGGTAAGTAGTGCAGCGGATAAACTTGCCTAAAGGCAAGTAGAATATCTGTTTTGACTCTTATTTCCTGGTTTTGATAATAAAAAGAATGGAGGAGCGGAATTGAAAGTAAAGCAGAGTTTCCGTGTATTTGGAAAAGAAATACGTAGGAATTGGGTTATGTTCCTTATGCTTCTGCCGGCAATCGTATATTTCATCATATTTTCTTATATCACGATGCCAGGGGCATATGTTGCCTTCGTCAACTATAATCCCACGAAAGGAATTTTTGGAAGTGAATTTGTTGGTTTCAAAAATTTCGAGTTTTTAATAAAGAATGGTGATCTTTGGAGAATAACAAAAAATACGTTATTGTATAATCTGGTGTTTTTAATTTTAAGCCATTCTCTGCAAATCGTATTGGCAATTATGTTATCTGAAATAACCGCTAAATATTTTAAGAAAGTATCCCAATCAGTAATCTTACTCCCACACTTTATTTCTTATGTTGTAGTTGGAGTTTTTGCGTATAACTTTTTTAATTATGATAATGGATTTATAAATTCCATCTTGGTAAATTTGGGTATGGAGCGATTCCCTTTTTACACCAATCCTGATATATGGAAATACATAATTGTCTTCTTCTACTTATGGAAGACTACCGGATATGGAATGATTGTATATTTGGCAGCTATTACAGGTATTAGCAATGAGATATATGAAGCCGCCTACATAGATGGCGCCACTCGTTTTCAGCGAATTCGTTACGTGACGGTTCCACTTTTAAAGCCTACTTTTGTTTTATTAGTATTATTTGGCTTGGGAGGCATTTTACGAGGATCTTTTGATTTGTTCTATAACTTAATTGGTACCAATTCACTCCTTTATCATTCGACGGATATTATTGATACTTATGTTTACCGTAGTTTAATTGGTTCATTTAATTTCTCATCCAGTGCAGCGGTAGGTTTGTATCAATCCGTGTTTGGTTTGATTCTGGTTCTGACCATTAATTTTATAGTTAGAAAAATAGAACCAGAAAGTGCATTGTTTTAATGAAAGGAGTAGAAGATGAAAAGTCATCACAATGGTAGTACCATCAAAATGAGCAAAAGTAATCGAGCCTTGAATATTATTTGTTATGTAGTAATTGGATTTTTTGCAGTAATTTGCCTTTTCCCATTTCTATTAATGATTTCCTCTTCCTTTATGACGGAAAAAGAAATTGTTTCAGAAGGGTACAAGTTATTTCCAAAAGAATTATCTCTTGCGGCTTATAAATATTTACTGGATAATCCGACGAAACTTATCAATGCTTACAAAGTTACTATTATAACTACTGTAGTAGGTACTGTACTTGGTTTAATTATCATGTCTATGGCAGGATATGTACTGAATCGTAAGGATTTTAAATATCGAAATTTCTTTTCCTTTTTCATATACTTTACTACCTTATTTAGTGGTGGTTTAGTACCGACTTATATTTTAAATGTAAGATATCTTCATTTAAAAGACAGTTTATGGGCAATGATTCTTCCGGGCCTGATTAGTGCCTGGTCCATATTTTTAATGAGAAACTTTATGAAGTCCATACCGGATGAATTGTATGAATCAGCCATGATGGACGGAGCAGGTGCTTTCAAAATATACAGGAAAATCTTTATGCCACTGGCAATCCCTTCACTGGCTACTGTAGGACTTTTCCTTGCGTTAGGCTACTGGAATCAATGGTATAGTGCCAGTTTATATATTGATACTGCATCCAAGTATCCACTGCAATATTATTTACAAAAAATGATTAATCAGGCAAATATCGAAGCTTTAACAAGTCAGGGGCATTTTATTGATGCAGAAACTTTACCAACTCAGTCGGTGAAGATGGCAACTGCAGTATTAACCACGGGACCAATTATCTTGTTATATCCATTTGTACAGAAGTATTTTGTAAGCGGACTTACCATGGGTTCCGTAAAAGGGTGAAAATTTAGAATAGTAATTATAGGCTTTACTTTTTAGTAGAAGACCTATAAAATAAAAGGAGGAAAAAGTATGAAATTAAAAAAAGTTTTGTCTAGTATTTTATGCCTTACTATGGTCACAATGCTATTTACAGGGTGTGGCAAAGAGGCAAAAACGAACCAAACAGGAAATCAGACTGATAATAAGTCTGAGAACAAGTCTGAGGGGGGTGTAGATTTATCCGAACATGTAACACTTAGCCTGTACCTATATGGTTCAGCAGGGGTAGCTAATGATGAGATTTTAGCAGAAATCAATCGTAAACTGACAGAAGATATGAATACATCCCTGGAAATTAAGTATATAGACTGGGGTGATATCGGTACAAAGTATCCGCTAATCTGGGCATCCAATGAAGCTTTTGATATGGCATATGCTTCAGTTAACACTGTCGTACCGTTTTACACACTGGCAAAACAGGGTTCCTTATATGATATTACCGAAATCATTGATAAGTATACCCCAACATTAAAGGAAAAAGTTCCAGAAACAAGTTGGGCTGCAACCTCATCTGATGGTAAAATCTATGGAGTACCTACCCTTGGATCAGGGTATAATTGTACTGGATTTGTATACAATAAAGAAAATTGTAAAAAATGGGGTATTAGTGAAGTAACAGATTTAAAATCCATGATAGCATATTGTGACGCTTCCGTAGCACATGGAATTTATCCTTTCAATGGTGATGCTAATATATACAAGGATTTTTATAAAATGTTAATTGATACTACTGGAAAATGGGTTCCTGCTCCTGGTATATCAACGGAAGAAATGCATTTGGTAACCCGTGATTACAATAACATTAAGGATATTATTCACCCAGCATTTACGGATGAATTTGTACAGTTTGTAACAATGATGGATGAATGGGAGAAAAAAGGCTATTGGCCTAAGGATATTTTATCCGCTTCTACAGGGGATAAAGAAATGTATAAGAATGGACAATCTTCTTCCTATATAACACATATGGGTGACTGGACAGGAAACTATACCAATGTTCATGGTAATTTACCAGATCAGGATATTGATGCATGGTATTTTGCAGAAGATAATAATAAGGTAATGAAAAGTTCACCAGCACAGGATATCACCGTTGTGAATGCTAATTCCAAGTATCCGGAAAGATGCGTTATGGTAATTGAAAAATTCTTAACAGATAGATCTTACTACAATTTAATACAGTCTGGTATTGAAGGACGTCAGTACGAAATTGTAGATGGCTATCTTGAAAAACCTGCAAATTATGATGAAAGTAAAGATGCAGGAGGATTTTCCGCCTGGGCATTCAGTAACTCTGAATTTAAGATTCCTCTAAGAACAGAGCATCCAAGCCGTTATGAAAAAATGGATGAGTGGAGTAAGATATATCTTAGTGACCCTTACACAGGATTTAGCTTTGATTCATCCAAAGTA
>CALDJN010000050.1 GCA_937901695.1 uncultured Anaerocolumna sp. | reverse complement strand
GATGTTGTTTTTCTTCTCATAATTATTTAACTTCCTTAAGTAGCTCTTTACTGATTAATTCTCCATCATTCTCATGTTTCAATAGGAATTTTCGCATCCCCTCCAAACTCTTACTGTTTTTCATACCAACCGAATTGCCGTTCTTATCTTTCAAAATGAAGTTCATACCACCCACATGAACCAGTGACACATTTAGTTTTGCGCTAATATTTTGACATAGATGTATCTTCTTGCTCTGTGCAATCGTTACTCTGACCTTACTTCCGTCCTCATTCTTAAAATATAACTTCTTACTTCTCATATGTTTTACTCTTTCTGTGGTGGACAGCTAAAAAGCCATCCACCTATATATTCTTCACTATTCCATGAACCCAACTGTTATCACGTTTCTGTTTCCGTCCATATTGTTGTTTTCAGGAAACATATAAATATTGATTGCTCTTGAAGAGGGGAAAGAAAACCAATCTTCAAATTCTGTCAGCTCCTGAATCATTTCAATCTGGGCTGTGTCTATGAAAAGATTATTGTTGATTTCTGCCGGATAAAGGCTTGTTCCATCCTCTTTCTGACCAATAGGCTTCCTGTTCATATTTGCAAAACAAAGCATTATTGCGTTGTTCATTGTTGCAAAAGTTCTACACTCGCTGAAATATATATCGCCGAACTCTACGCCCGTATTTACACCGTACTTATTTTCAAGATTATTCGTATTCAAATGAATCTGATATGTACCACCGCCCTCGCTGTTTTCCTTTAATGCCTGCAATAATTCTGATAACTCCATCAATTTCATCGCTTTTTCCTCCTTGTTTTCCCACTGAATTTTAAGCGTTCCAAAGTCAATCTCTTCACCATGACCGCCAGTTTCATCTTTTACGTCTTTAAATAAGGTATAGTCAATGATTTCAGCACATGGCTTGCCATCCCTGTCTCGTTCTACCGGCTGGAAGTTCCACGTTCTTATGGTATGTTCTTTGCCGTCTACGGTTAAATAAATGCGCTTATCAGGCTCAATGTCCTCAATTATGACCTGCTCAGTGTCAGGTTTTCCAAGCTCAATAGCCCTTCTCACAAACTTTTCAACCCACTGAATGTAATTTTTGTCCTCTGTTTTGTTAATAATCTTCATCATCCTTGACTCCTCCATATAATTTGATTTTTTATATCAGGCGGTGTAGTACCACCTACTGTATAATTCTCTGTTTGTGTCACTATTGTATTAAATCTTTTTATTATAAGTATTCAACCTGTAACTTTCTATTTCACATGTGTTCCACAGCTGTTCAATCCAGATCTCGTAATAACTCAAGTCCTGTCCGTTTCCGTTTGCTTATTGGTTTCTGAACCGTCAATTCCGACTTTTCAACTTCTATTTCCAAATCATCCAAAATCGAAAACCCTTTCCTTTTGTTTATCCTTTCTTTTTGTTCCTCAGATGCCTTCTTTCCCATGTTTGCAATATACTCTACCGGAAAACTTAATCCTGATGCACAAGCAATATTTACGCTTCCATTATTTCCTATAAAAATGTTTTCCGGATTACCAACTGCTTTTACAATCTCGGAATCTTTGATATGGTTGTTACGCTGATTAATAATTCCAATATTGTTTACTACCCCATCACTATTAATAGGAAGAAAGATGTTTTTGGCAGTCAGGCTATTTACCATATCCTGGCTTGTGATTTTTGTGTTCTCAGTGTTTTTATTCGCACGCATGGCTATAACAAACGCCCCACGATCTCCCAACATCTTGAGTTTCTCTGAATCATCAAAATTTGAACCACTGGATGAAGAATCGTCAATAAAAAATGCATCTAACATGTTGATAAGGGTGCTGTTTATTCGCTGCAAATCTCCATATTCGCCATATGTCCCATTATCCACAAAGATAATCGCACCCATTTTCGGAATCCCCATCAACTCCTTGGCTGTATCATATGCATTGATTCTTTTCTGAATGGATTCATCTTCTCTTGGCATAAGCAATACCGCACATACAATCTTTTCTGGGTTCGCACACGCAATATCACAAATATATGGGATACTTCCCGATCCTGTTGTTCCACCGCCCGATGCAATTACCATGATTACTTTCTTGTCTATCTCATTTATCTTCTTTAATATGTACTTGTTTTTTGCCAATGCTTCGTATGCAAGTCCACGATCACCTGCCAGTCCATCATAGCCTTCTAAGACCATTACATTTTTTGCATCTGATAGGGTACGGTTATCTTGTGCGGAGCCGTTAATCAGCTCTGTGAAATAATTTCTCTGTTGAAAACCATATGTTACCGTTTGCCCTGCTAAACCAATCCCAATAATTGCTACTTCATCCTTAATCATTCAACAATCCTCCTCTGTTTTCTACCATACTGATTCCTTTTGGCAGCAAATAAAAAGTATCTGCCTGTGCCGACTTGCAACCTTTACTCACATATTCTAAATCACAAAGATGCATCATCTTTCTGTATGTAGTGGGTCTTGAAGTTTCTGTTATCTCCATAATTTCCCTAATCGTTATGCTTTCAAACGCACTGTTACACTCTTTCTTTTTCAATATCTTCATTAAAGTGTAGTCAAGCCTATCGAGTTCCATTAATCACATTCACCTCTTTTCTGTTAATTACCTGTACTTTAGCTAATACCTCCCTGTTAGATAATTCTCCAAATGAGTGAAAATCTGTTCACAGAAATTCAAAATATATAGGCTTTTCAGCCTAAAATAATGTGAATCCCGGTTATAGCACAATTACTGCTACGTTTTGAAGCCTTTTTTATTTCTGTTAACCATTTTAAGATTCCTCCATATTCAGTTTTCAAGGTGCATGACTGGACGCATAGAACATCCGTCCATTTGTGTTTCTTCTTATATATAAATGTGTTGGGAATAACTATCGGCAGAGTGCCGATAATTGACAAAAAAGAAGTTCTCTGGTACTATGAGGTTGTTAAACTTACATAAGATCTAGTTTTGGCGAACTAAATACCAGGAACCTTCAACATCTCTGTCTTGGCAGGACAGATTACAATGTTGGGGGTTTTCTCTTTTATGTACCTTTCACAGATATATTGTTTTGGTTTGCTCTCGGCTCCGTAATAAGAGCTGGATCTGGTGAACATATTTTTATTATAGTCATTTCGGTTTAGGCTGTCAATACATAAATACAATATTTTTATATTATTTTGTATGTTATATAAATTATTGTATGTATATGATTGTATATCGTTTTAAAGTGCAAAAATAATCTTAACGGAAAGTATCAAATTTTATAGATTTGTTTTGCTAATTGTATATGGTGTGTTATTATTGTATATATGTGCTTGTATTTAAATACAAAGTGTAACTATAACAAAGGAGGTGCATACAATAATGGCTGTAGCTACAACAATTCCAAGATATGATAAAAACCAAAAAATCATTGTGGAAAATCAGGAAACCACTTTAATTGAACATTTAAAACTTTTAAGAACTGAACAAAAGATAACCAAAAAAAAGATTTCAAATCTGGTAAAGCAAAATGATTACTGGTATTCACAAATTGAAAGAAGCGGAAAAAGTGGAGATGACAACCGACAGCGAACTATTAATCAAAATTATATCTATAGTAAAATATGGAGCAAATACAAGTTCTGAAATTTCTGAGTGTAAAGAAAAAAGTGAAGTGTATCTGAAAAAGATTATAAAAGCCGTTCCATTGAAAGAATCAATTAGAAGACTTGAATGGTACCAGATTCCTAAGAGCAGGACACCAGAAGAACAGGATAATTTGTTCTCATCGCTACTAGCGAATCAGACAAAATTACTCCAACAGGCATATGACCAGCTATCAAGAGGTGACAGAAATAATTTTTTAGATTGTCTAAAAGAAATGAATGCATCACTAAAAATAGATCCAGTATTTATTGTTTTCTTGGTGGGACTACCATTTTCCGAATTTTTATATGAGTCGAATCAAGAAAGAAGTTGCTCTTTATTGCAAAATGTCATGGGAACACTTGATCAAATGACTATCAGTATCGACAAAGAGGATTCTGGGCAAAGTATGAAGTATCTCAATACTCTTCGCCAGGAATTATCGGACTACCTAGAGAAATCATATCCAAGGAGACAAAAATACATTCCTTTGCCGGATGATGAATTCGAATTTTAAAACATATAGAGGCCACAGTACGATGCTCTTTCTTTCTTATAATAAGGCGTTCAAATTGTACTAACTCAGTTGAGCACAGATAGCAGATATACACGCTGCTATCGTCTGTGTTTGACTGCCCACAATTTGAAACCAGCATCATCAATTTACTTTTCACAACCCCCGTATCCATTAAATCCTCTAATTCTGGTATTATGTCTGTAAGTTTTTTATAATTTTGGATTGTTTGCCTGGTTACCCCTAATCCAAGTGATTTTAAAAGTTCTTCCTCTGTTTTTGGAGATTGGTCAGTAAAATTATTTGTCTCACCAATTCTGTTATCACCTTTCTTATTTTGTGAACCATCTCTAATCCCATAAATCCTATCAAGTTCTTTAATACACAGCCCCATTTTTTTCTGATTTGTGTTTCCTATTCCTCGCTGACGGATGTTGGTTTATCGCATTTCTGCGAAAAATTTCTCACAAGTTAGACGTATATCGGACAAATGTGTCATTCTCCCTTCAATTGGATGGTGAGTGTGAAGTACTGACATCGTACTCAATAATGAAGCATTCCGTCAGTACTAGCCAATTTGGTTACCACTGGTGGCTTTCAAAGACCACTGATAAATATAATTCATTCGTTTACTCCAATTGGAGTGAACGGTTACTTGACCTACCTTTTTACTTTTAGACCGTCCTCCAATTGGAGGGGAATGGAATTTCTGTTCCTATTACTTCCGAGAGCTGAGAAAAATTAGAAGGAGATAGATTCCTTCCTTTTATATTATGTAATCTGAATTATCTCTCAATCTAAGAATCCCATTTTCTCTAACTGTTTCCACAGGCTGATCTATGCGTCCTGCTGGATATCTTTTGGTAAAGTTAAAGCACTCAGATTTTGCAAAGCAAATATACAGTGAATCCCCAAATCCTTCTGTTGTATACAATCCAAGTTTTCCGCTTTCCTCTTGAAATAGTTCTATATATCCTATATGACCTTTTTTATCATCATACTTTGTATTTTGTGTCAATGAAAAAACACACAATAGAATATCTCGTGCCATGCTATTTGTATAATGCATGCCAAACTCCTTACATAATTTTTTTATTTCATTTTTCCAATCGTTATAATGCATCCCATGATAGCCTTGAATAGAATTACTACCGGGGCATGTCAAATAAGAATTGTCAATAGCTTTTCGTATACAAGACATGACCTCTCCCCTATC
>CALDJN010000049.1 GCA_937901695.1 uncultured Anaerocolumna sp. | reverse complement strand
GGTATGGCAGCGCGTGATACATAGAATACACTGTCAAGATTAAGTGCTAATACAAACCGGTAGAATTCTGTTGTCATAGTCTCAAATCTGGAGCGTCCACCTAGTCCTCCTGCGTTATTTACCAATACATCTAAATGATCATATTTACTGTAAATCTTTTCAAAAGCATCTAATACTGCCTCTTCTTTAGTTACGTCAAAGTAAAATACTTCTACTTCAATACCTAACTCCTTCAATTGTACAAGAGCAGTTTCTCCCTGCTTTTCATCAATACCATTCAGGATTATAGAGTATCCTTGCTTGCCAAGTGCTTTTGCAGTTGCTAAGCCGATACCACCTGTTCCTCCTGTTATCATTGCATACTTTTTCATATTATTTTCCTCCTATGAAGTCTTCTCTGCATGGTGTAAAAATATCTAATAATTTACCAGTTTTTAAACAAACAGCTCCATGCATAACATTTGGTTCTTTATATGTTGAATCACCAGCCCTTAGAACTTTCTTCTCGCCATCGATTTCGTATTCAAATTCTCCTTCGATAATATATGTACATTGTTCATGGGGATGTTGATGTAACGCACCAACAGCGCCTTTTTCAAAACTCACCTCAACTACCATTAGATTATTACTGTAGGATAATATTTTGCGTTTTACTCCGCCTCCTAAATTTTCTAATTCGCAGTCTTCATAATTAAAATAATGTTGTATCATATCCTTACCTAGTAACGTAACTTCATTTACGATACTGCCACATAAAAATGTATTAAGATGATTCTGTGGCATCCTTTCTCAAATTATTTTCATCATACATTAAGTATTTTCCATTCCATTTGATAGGTGGTATGTTTGGCTTTTCTTCGTAATATAATAGAGGTTCTTAAATCGGTAACCGGATTAGCAGGTGATTTTGCCAAAAACACCTCAGTATCAATAATATTCATACTACTTGCTAGTTTTAAACCGCCCAGTTTCCAATACAATATAAGTTCCTCCGAACCTTTCAAAGGAATGAGTTTTATGATATCTTTAAAATAAGCATATCCATTTTCTGTATAACCAAGTGAACTGTTTTTACTAGTTTCAAATGTGGTATCCATATTCATATCCAAGTCAGACTCTACATGAAAAATAAAATCATAATTTCTTTCTCTTCCTGACTTTACTTCAAATTCATCATAAAATCCGTCGGATAACAACTGAATTTTCCGTCTGAAACCAACATCTTCATATACATGTTCCACTTTTGCATCACAGCTTGAGTTGGTAAAACTAAGCTTTATACCGGGTTCCACTGATGTATGGTTCATGCCATCAATTACAACCGTATTGTGAGAGGCTGTTATTCTATGCCATTGATTACAAATAATAGAACCATATCCTGAATTGGACAAATCCTTAGTTAGGGTTTCTTTCCCAAATATAACTTCTATTGTCATTTTGTCAGGATGGGCGTGGGATGGTCCATGATGCCCATATTTGTAAAATACATCTATTTTGCCATTTTTCAACAAAGCATAATTGGACTTTTCAAAATCCATTGAAGTTCTATTAGGAACAACTTCCACATCATAAACAAAATCCGGCAATAATATAAACTGTTCCAAGGAAAGCCTGTTATGGAAATAATATGGTTTTGATAAAGGAACTTCTCCCCTCTCATAGTTACTTGCTAATATCTGTGCCAAGATTTCTCCAACTTTACTTTCATAACCAAATACTTCTGTCCCAACAGAATATATATAAGAATAGGATTTTAGGTTGATATTTGGCCAGCCATCATTGGGATTGGGCAACTGTTGATTGGAAAAAGCATAATTATATGCAGATACCAGCATTTTCTCCACAGTATTTAATTCTTCAAATTCTTTTTTATAATTCTTAGCAAAAAGAGCCAAATACAAAATTCCTTCCAGTGTAAAGAAATTATAGTGAATAGAGCCTTCATACCAAAATCCGTCCTCTGTTACTCCTTCTTTAAGCTGTCGGTTAATATTAAATTGACCTTCAAATGCAAAATGGATTAATTTTTCATCTCCTGCAAATAGTCCAATCACTCCCAATGCACTGTTCATCCAGCAGGATATATTATGTATCTTATTAATCTGTGGGTTTAATAAATCATAGAATTGTCTGCAAAATTTCTTACGAATGAACTCCATGAAATCCTTGGGAAGTTCATCCTTTACTACCTCTAACCCTGTGAATATTCTAATAAAAAAGATACATTCATTAAGGTTTTGAGGCATTATTCTTCCACAGCCCCATTTCATGGTATCAAGACTGTCAAAAAATAATCCTTCTTTGTTATGGAGCTCGAATTTTTCAAAGGATAAAATATAGAAACTTGCCAATGATACAACAATATCAAGATATTTCTTTTTATCCGTAATTTTGTATAACACTGCGGCTTTTAAAATTGTAAGTGCGGCCTCATTTCTGTATAAATAAATCCAAACATCATCAAGCAAGGAAGACGAATATACCTTTTTACATATTGGGCATATATGATGATGGGGAGCAGAAGGATTGTATTCCAATACACTTCCATCTTCTTTGCAAAAATAATGATGTCCCCATGCAGAATGTTTGTTTGGACTATCCTCGAAGGTTTTATAAAAGGTTTCAACCTCTAGTTTCATTTGTTCTGCCATATCAAAGAAATCTTTTGATGTTTTAATTTGTTGTATCAAAAGTTCTTTATTTAACATTTTCTTTCACATCTTTCATTTTAACTTTTATATTATTAATAAAATTATTGAATAAATTTTCTGTCGCAATATAGAATATGCCAAAAAGAATTGGTTCTCCCGGTAACACTACTGATTCACTTGGAAGTCCTAAGAGACTTATGGTTCCTCTGTTAATAATTTCATAGATTGCTATAACAACAGCCATTATAATCATAGTTTTAAATATATAGAGCAATCTATATTTTACTTTGCTTAATACAGTAGTATCCAAATATCCAATTTCACTTTTTGTATGAAGCATAAGCCTGATTACGGGATTAACAACAAACATTTCTACAACAGCCATAACAATTCCTAATACAAATATAAAATCCAAAACTGAGCCTAATCCTACTCCTGTTCCCCAACCAATAAAAAAGTACACTGCACCAGCTGCCCAAAATCTTATAAATAGTTCTATTCTCTTATCAGTAAGAAACTTTTTTCTCAATTTTTTTAGCCCCCTTATGTTCTATCAGACCATTTCCAATTACAAATAAAATGCCTAAAACATATACAGCAATAGCTATTATTAATAATATCAAAGAAAACCTAAAGTCGCTTAAAGCAATATTATTATGTGACTTATAATCCATCCACATCAAATATATACAATAAGCAGCAGAACCAATAGATATTAAACCGGTCAATGTTATTTTGAATATGGAATTGATGCCAAGATTCTTTATGGATGTCAAAAGGAATATAAGCAACAAGCCAAATAATATAAATAAAAATAGATAAAAACCTAATGTAACATTAAACATTGCCGTAATCGCCTTTATATGTATTTTGGATAATGCCAATTCAAGTAAAGATACAAAAATTATAAGCCATTTAGCTATTTTAAAACTTACTCGTTGCATAGAGTGCCTCCAATCTCTATTCTTTTGGTAGTTACTGAATCAAAGAAATGTACGTGTCTTAAAAAAATAGTCAGATTCACTTTTTGCCCTCTTATAAAATTACTTGATGCTTTCACATTACCAGTAATCATTTTACCATTCATATTAAAGTGTATTAGCATATCAGCACCTAATAATTCAACAACATCCAAAGTAACCTGAATGGATTTCATATCCTGGCTTTTTACTGGAAGTGACTCTTCATTCTTTATATCTTCTGGCCGTATGCCCAAAATTATGGATTTGTTATTAAATGCCCCTAAAAATTTCTTTTGTTCATTAGTTAAAGGAAAAGATAATTCTGGCGAAACAAATGTATCGTTTATCAGTTTGCCTTCCATGAAATTCATAGGAGGTGTTCCAATAAATCCTCCTACAAACATATTACAGGGATAGTTATATACCTGTGCCGGAGTACCTACCTGTTGTACTGCCCCATCTTTCATAATCACCATACGATCTGCCATAGTCATAGCTTCTATCTGGTCATGGGTAACATATATAAAAGTAGTATTTAATTTTTTATGTAGCTTTACTAATTCTTTCCTTGTTTCTGTTCTTAATTTTGCATCAAGATTAGATAAAGGTTCATCTAATAAAAATACCTTTGCATCACGTACAATAGATCGTCCTAATGCTACACGCTGTCTCTGTCCTCCGGAAAGATTAGCAGGTATCCGGTTTAATACCTGTTCTAAGTCAACAACATTAGCTGCCTTCATCACTTTTTCATGTATTTCATCTGAATCTTTATGTCGGACTGTTAAACTAAATCCCATATTTTCATAGACTGTCATATTCCCGTATAATGCGTAATTCTGAAATACCATGGCTATATTTCTATTTGACGGTGCTACTAAATTAACACACTCATCATCTATATAGAGTTTGCCTTCAGATATTCCTTCAAGTCCAGCAATCATACGAAGCAGTGTGGATTTACCACATCCTGAAGGTCCTACCAAGACAATGAATTCTCCATCCTTAATTTCCAAGTTAAAATCGTGTACTGCCACAAAACCGTTATCGTATTGTTTTTGAATATTTACAAGTTTTAACCCAGCCATATTTCCTCCATGTTCTATCAAACATTTATCTGTTTCTTTGCAATAAAAATCTATTTCTGCGTTTGCCCTTAATAATTGTTACAATTCCGCCCATAATAATGAATGCTGATGATATTATTGACAGAACAACTAATAATTTATTAGTTCCCTCATTAGGTAATTGGGGCAAAGTAAAACTTCTTACAACTTGTAACGCACCTATAACAAGACCAAATATTGCCCAGTTTACAGAATATTTTTTTAACTTTATGGATAATAAAAAACTGATTAATGATAAAACAATGTTAAACAGTATAAATGATCCTACTCGAATATTTATAGTCATAGACTTTAATACTATAATCATGACAATAGTATTGATAAGGATGAAGCCCATAACCAGATTGTACGCTAGATTATTGTTTTGAAATAAAAGCTTTTCACCATTATTCATATGACTTCTCCCTATACCTTTCACGTTTTTGTTTCATAATACGGATAATAAGACTGACAGCAATTATCGCCAAAATCAAAAGTATTCCGATACTAAACACGTAGCATAAAGTGAACATAACGGTTGACGAGTTATAATTCCTTATTAATGTAAAATTTAACTTACTATATTTATTAATGTAGTAAGGAATTGCTCCTAATATGGTACTAAGATTGCTTATTTCATAAATTAGAAAACCAGCCACATATATTACGTTTAAAACACTGCATTTCTTCTTATTTAATTCAAAAGCAAACCCAACGATTGAAAGAATAAGTGTAATTAAAGCATTTTCAAAAATAAAAGCATTTAGTAATTGAAGTTCTTTATATACTTCAAACATAGCGGAATCTCCATCATAAAACAATCGATAAAAATTCGTCATAAAGCCAAGTGAATAAATAAAATATAGGATAGCTACTGCTATTAATATGTAGACACTTACCCACTGCTCACTTAATATCTTTTTTAATTTCATTGTTAACCTCCTAGGCAGTTAAGTTCTCCTATTCAAAACAAGACCTGACATTTATTTTGAATAAAGGGGAGGGAAGTAAAACTCCCCTTTACTATTTATAATCCTTAAAGCGATAGTAAGAGATTATTTTGTCATACGCTTGTAAGCATCCTGGTAAATTTTTATGTATTCATCAAGTCCTGATTCAAGATAAATTTTTTTAATATCTTCCGCCTTTTTTACTGCAATATCAGAGCCTGTAATGTATAAAAATATTTGATCAACTTGTATTTCACTTATTGAAATCTCAGATAGCTTAGCCATATCCTGCTCTGTCAATGAAAATACGGTTGGTACTACTTTGTAAAGAGGCTCACTAGCTTCATAAGAAGTAGTTTTCACTTGTGCTTTGTTGTAGAGTTCCCATGCGGCCAAACCTGATTCGTTAGTATATTGATATTCAAATCCGATTTCCTTTTGATAACCTATTGGCATTTGAGATCCAATAAAATCCCTTAAAAAAGCTGAAACGTCACCGTTGGCAAGTTCTCCTGCAGTATCAAATACCCATTGTTCAAACTTTGGATATTCTATTCCATCCGGTCCAAGATATTTTTCATTATCTACTATCATACTGGGTACACCATAGTTCTGAGCTATATTTCCTTCTTCTGTAAAGAAGTAATTAAACAATACTAATGCAGCATTAATTTCTTCCTCGGAAGCCTCAGCAGATATTGCCCATCCTTCCGGTTTAATGGTACGGGTATTTTCAATAAAATGTATGAAGTCTTTAGAATCAACCTGTGTTACTGGAGGTAACATAGCTACTACATCATCGTTTGCAGCTGTTGTAGAGGCAAACCAATCAAATGTCATAAAGCCAAACTGTCTTTGACCTTCATTTGCATCACTGGAATATAATGCACTCCTAAAATTATCTTTATTGTTTAAATCTGCAAATTCCGTATGAATTAAGCCTTCTGAATATATCTGTCTAAGGTAATCATATACATCAATCATGCCGTCTTCAGCATAGGAAAATGTTAATTCACCATCTTTATTTAAATAAAATCTTGAGCCATAAGAGTCAGCACCATGGGTTCTTTGCCCGCCAAAATATACAGATAATCTTAGTAGATCTTCTCTATAGCTGGATTGTCTTACGAAATACGGTGATATTTCCGCATTTTCTACTACTTTTCCTGTTGACAATTTAGATAGTGTTCTTGGAGACAGTTCCATTACACGCCATAAAGCTATTAATTCGTCTATATCATATTGAGCATTTGCACCTAAATACAGGTCGGATGGTTTTGCTAGATCAGGATAAGTAGCCTTTATATATTCAAGCAGTGTCTTTAAAGCTTCATCCCGGGTTAATGTACCACCTTTAGCTGCTGCATTTTGAAGTGCAATTACATTTGTATCATTGCGATTCCAAAATCCTTCATATGCAACCTTTAGAGTTTTTGTTTCAGACTCAAGACTTGCATCTGAATCTAATAATCCGGTTACCCAAGTCTGGCGGCCATGAAATCCTCTGGCATAGTTTCCAATTTCAGCAACATATGGTATGTAATATATGCCACCATCCGATGCTGTTATAGAGGCTTTAATATTAGAATACTTTTCTAAATAAGCCTTAAAATCTGGCATATCATCAAGTCTTTTATTTAAATCCAATAAATATCCTTGTGTACCGTACTGCATATATGCCTGTCCCTGAGCACCTCCATACACAGTAGAATTAGTAAAACCAGTTGCAGCTGCAATCTGTATCATTTCTTCTGCTTTTTGATCCTGAACAGCAACATCCTGAAATTTAAATCCAAGTTGTTCAGATACATATTGCCACATAGGTTTTAAATCACCCTGTACTACTACTTTTCCATCCGGCAAAGTCAAAGGTGTGGACTGGTTATAGGTGATAGTCCTTTGGTTATTACCTACTGCATAATTAATTTTCAGTGTATCCGCTACCTTTAAATTTTTTTCTCCTTTAGATGGTACTTCAGTGCTTGATGGTTCCTGAGTTACCTTTTCCTGATTGTTTGTCTCTGTAGGCAGTTTTTTACTGCTGCATGCAGCCAGACCTAAAGTCATTGCAAGTATCATAAGTAAAGTCAAACATTTTTTCATTCATTTTTCCTCCTCGTTTATATTGAAGCGTTATTACGCTTGAACACTTATTCTTTTACCCCACCCATATTTACACCTTTTGCAAAATACTTCTGAATGTGTGGGTAAATCAATAAAATAGGTATTATGGAACAAACTAATATTGCATATACATATGAATCTGCCGCATAAGGAAGATCTATGGGCATGGAATCAAACATTGACTGGTAGTTTTCAACCAATATTCTCATATAAACCTGAACCGGCAAATCCATTGGATTTGTTAAAAGTAATCTTGACCAGAAATATCCGTTCCATCTGCTTGTTGCATAAAATAATGTTACTGTTGCAATAGAAGCTTTAGACATTGGAACATATATCTGGGTCAATAATTGAAATTCATTTACACCATCAACTTTCGCAGCTTCTTCAATTTCCTTTGGAACACCTTCAAAATAATTTCTAAGCAATATAATGTTATAAGCCTGTATACCAAATGCAACTATTATTCCCCAGCGGTTTGCAACCCCCATTGATGTATAGTTCAAATATGTGGGAATCATACCTGCGTTAAACCACATGGTAAATACAACTAAAAAGTTAAGCTGTCTCCTGAACAACAATCTTTTTTTTGATAATGCATAAGCACCAGCAATGGATATTAACATACTCCATGCAGTACCAAAAAGGGTGTAGAATAGTGTATTAATATAAGAAATCCAAAAACCTTTATCCCGATATAATAACTTATAAACAGTAAAGTTTGTATTAATCGGAAGTAATACAACCTTGCCGGATTCATAGGCTACTTTACCGCTTACAGAAGCTGAGAAAGCGTAAATGACAGGATATAGAGCCATAATACCGAATGCTCCAATTAAAACATAAGATACAACTTTAAATATTCTTTCACTTCTATTTAATCTTTCCATATGTCACCACCTACCATAATGAAGTCTCCGATACCTGCCTGCTTATGTAATTCGCACCTATAACAAGGGCAAAGCCGATTAAGGCATTAAACATATCAGCAGCTGATCCAATAGACTGTTTTCCGCTTTCCATACCTATCCTATATACAAAACTGCTAATAACATCGGCAGTAGCATATGTATTGGCATTATATAAAAGAATAATTCTTTCATAACCTACAGATAAAATGGTTCCGATACGAAGTATAATCATAATAATCAGTGTTGGTGCCATTCCTGGAAAAGTTACATATCGTATCTCCTGAAATTTATTTCCACCATCAACTTTCAGTGCCTCATACAGGGTTGGTGATATGCTCATAATAGCAGCAAAATATACAATGGAATTATAACCAGCCTCCTTCCATATACCAGTAATAATGTACATTGGTCTAAAATAAGCCGCCTGTTGAATCATCTTGGTTCCTTCCGGAATAATTTTCAGATTTATCAATAGCTGAGCAATGACACCAGTATTTACCTCACCGTTATATAATAATGTTAATACCAGACCGGTTATAGTTACTTCTGAAAGGAAGTGAGGCAAATATGTAAAAGTCTGAAAAATATTGCGAAACCTAATGTTAGTAATTTCGCTAAAAAACAGAGCTAAAAAAATAGGTACTGGAAATCCAAATATTAATCCATATAAACTTATTAAAAAGGTATTTCGAAACGCTGACCAGAACTGCGAAGCATAAGTACCTTTAATAAGCGTTAGAAAATTAGAAAATCCAACAAAGTCACTTCCCATTACTCCCAGATTTGGTTTATAATCCTTAAATGCAATAAGCAAACCTCCCATGGGCTTATATGCCCAAAGGGCATACCATATAACAAGGGGAAGCAATAATACGTATAGACGCCAGTCAGAGATAATAATTTTCCCATAACAAATTAGCTTGTTATTACTTTTTACTTCTGATAATTTCATTGGTCTATCTCCTTTTGCTCATTAATGAAATATGTCATCATGTTCACCAGAAGTCCATCCCTGCCTTTCAGCAATAATAATACAAAATAGCTCATTAACATGCTGAACAATGATTGTGAAAGTGTTATCATTATGGTTTCATAAAACGTCATGTGTAACAAACTTCCAAGCAAGCCGCGAGTAACAAGTACTGTCCCATAAAATGCCACAACATATCCAAGTAAATAATAGCTTTTGGAGACAATTTCCGAAGTATCTTTCTTGTTAAAAATCTTGGGTACAATCAGTACAGTACTATTGGAAATCAAGTAAAACAGGATTAACTGCCATGTGACAGCCCCACTTAGCAGAGAAGTCAACAAAGCAAGAAAGCTGTTTACAACCACTCCATAACTTTTCCACCTTAAAAGCGCTATAATAGCTATAAGCGATGAAAAACTCAAATAGTATCCGGCACCGGGCAATTTATTATGAAGCCAGATACCTAACCCTTCTGCACCCAGTGCCAAAACAGACAGAAAGATTAAATCAAGTCTTCTGTATTGTGCAAATCTCATTCTTTCAATTTCACCACCTTTTTTAAATTACCTTGCTCATATTCAAGTAAAGCTGTTTGAGCCTGAATAGCCTGATCATAATATTTTTCAATTTTCCCATTGGAAATCAAGAATAAATTTTCATGCCTTTCTGACTTAATATGTACTCCGAGAAACTGCTTAGTATTAATAGCTATAAATTCAATTTTCGGTCTACAATTAACAGGAAATGGAACCAGCACATTTACAAATTCAACTGTTTTACTTTTTTCTTTTGTTGATAGGCTGATAGTCTTCATTTTAGTTTCCCTGAATTTATCCGGCTCCTGAGTGGTCATCACTGCTCTGACAATATTTTCGGATTGTTTTAACATAACTGGTTTACTGGCCAATTGATATACATCCATACACCCTGTACCATTCTTATATTGAATCTGATAAGTAAAGTTATTATAATTCTGCTTTACTGCTTCTGGATAGGTATCTCCATGCATAATCCAAGAATAGTCATGCTCTGCTTCACTGGTTATTTGATCTGAAATTATAATGTATCCTTGTTTGCTGTAGAAGATATGCCTTTTACATTGTTTCATTCTAAATTTTTTCTTATATGTAGCAGATGTTTCACCGATGATATAGACATAATCTTCACTCTCTATAAACTTCTCAATATTACCAATCATATGAGGCAGATAATTTTTAAAAATATTATTTTGATTTTCATCTTCAAATCCTTCTCCGTCCACCAGAATCATATTATGGTCGGAAGCCTTTACTGTACGGTTATACCCGTCATCAATGGCCATAAAAACGCCATTGGCATGAAGGATAAAAGAATTGTTATCCGGATGCTGATGAGATAGTCCAAAGCAATCATAATTCTTATTCTTTTTTAGCTCCCATAATTTCTCCCATTGCTTTTTACCACCAGGAGCACCGCATTTGAATGAAAAATGTAGCGCATCCATGTCCCATGAACTTCTAATAACCACAAGTCCCATATCCGAAAAATACTTTACCAATGGCAGGTCAGTAAAATTTTTAGGAGCTACGTCTGGATTATAGAAAAGTAATTCAAAAAAGCATTCTGGCAGAATTCCTGGCTTTATTCCTGACTCCATAGCCTCCCGGTACAAAAATTTATCAACTACCAAATTTCCTAAATATTGTGCATATCCATTCTTATATTCGGATGCCACTTTATAATAGATTGCCGTTGAATGTCCGCTTCTGCGATCATGACAGTCACCAAAATTAATCTGTTCTTCCAGATTTGGTGCCGCCTGGTACAAACGGTAATAGAATGTATTCTTTAAAAAAGAGGACTTTTTAAAATAATCAATATTCTCTCTTTCTTTTAACAAATGTGCATATACAAAAAGCCACATTGCTCCGTAGCGCCAATATACCACTCCTTCATAATCACTTCCATCATCAGCAAGTGAATCAAACACAATAGCAAAATTTTTCTTTGCACATTCCGTCCAATCTTGTGGTTCCTCTCCAAGATAGCTTAAGGAATATCCGGCTGCCGCTAAACCTGTAAGGTTAATCCAGTTATGATTCTGCCAGTAATTTGTTGACCAACCATGTCCTTCTGTTTCAATTTTAAACTGATACATCCTTCTGGCCTGAAGCATTATTTTTTGTTCAATTCTTACCCGTTCTTCTTCATTCCACTCATCTTTTAACCAGTCGTACCCTAAACTTAACCCAAATAAGATCCAGGCTGCAGATAAATCAACGTCCACAAGATGTGCATTGCCCCAATGTTCATAATTAATAACACACCGAATCCAACGCATTGCCTCCTCATAGTAGTGCTTTTGTCTTGTTAACAGAAATGCCAGGGAAAGATTAGCAATGGCAAGTCCAAAGTAAGTTGTACTTTCGCTGGGGTGCTCAATGGGCAGCTGCTTCATGGAATAAAGCCTACATTGATCATCCAGACGTTTATAAAACCGCTTTTTGCTTCCATATATATCTTTTCTTAATTCATCCAAGTCCTGATCTATAAATATATAGTTGTGCAATGTCTCGCCTCACATTCTTACGTATATACGTAACACTTTCGTTGTGTTTATAGTTTAACACACTTCTTAGTATTTGTCTAGTCCTTAATTGTAATTATGAACAATTTATTTTATGGTTATATTTTCATTTTATACACTTAATACAAATAAAGCTCTAAAGCTTTGATTTCTCAATGCATTAGAGCTTATTTACGGACTTATTGCGTATTTGCGATATTGATTTTTACTTTCTCATCTCTCCTTTGTATTACTCCAAATCATTCTTAATTATCCCTATAAAACAGGTTTATCCCTTAACCGGCTCAAATTCTCGCCCCATGTAACCCATTTTTTTAGATATAAGTTGGGCTTTTTCTCTGACCAGGTTTGCTTCATATTCCACATTTGTCTTCTCAGAATATAACCCACTAATGCTAAGGGCTGCAATTACTTTATTATTGCGATCGTATATGGGGGCTCCAATACAAAACAGGTGATCGTCCTGCTCCCGGTTATCCACTGCGTAGCCTTTCAACCGTACTTTTTGAAGTTCTTCTATTAACTTAGCTGGTTCCGTTATACTTTGTGGAGTTTTTTTAATCAGCTCCTTACTGATAACACGCTGTAATAACTCTTCATTATTAGCCAATATACATTTTCCAAGTGATGTTGTATGTAAAAATGTCCGGCTACCTATTGGACATGTGGCTATTAAAGTGTCTTTGGGTTCGTATTTATAAATGTAGGTAATCTTTTCATTTACTTCTTTTCCAATAAATACTGTTTTAGTTACTTGAGATGCCAGTTCTTCCACGATAGGCTTTGCTTTATCCACCAAACTTGTATTACTAATAAATGAATTACCGATGTAATATGCCTTTACTCCAATTCCATACAGCTTACTTCTTTCATCAATTATCTCTATCATTTCAGTCTCTATCAATGCCTTAACAATATCATTTACGCTGGTGACGGGAATATGAAGTCCTGCTGCGATTTCTGATAATGTTATTCCTTTTGGGCTATTACTGATTAATTCCAATATATGAATAGTACGCAATGCTGACCTGCTGGTTGCCATAATATCATCCTTTCATTCGAATATTCACCTTATTATATAACAAATATTTCTATATGTATATAGGGTTTTTGTAAATACGTACTACATACGTCTTTGCCCGTATTATTCTGTCTCTAAGGCTATTTCAAGGATAGAAGATGTTTTTAGGATTTCCCATGTTTCTTTATCCTAGTCCACCTTTTTGACATATTTAGCGGTACCATAAGAAGTAGCATGTATATAGTTTCCGGGATGTAGTGCCAGGTTTCTTACCTTTGCTAAAGGCGAAAAAGTTGTTTATCACTCTAATAGAATGTTCTACCGGGAAAAACATAAAAACCTATTTTGCAATTTACTGGTCCATCCAAATTAAAGTTCTTTGAAAAACATAAAACATCCCTATAAGTCTAACCTTAAAACCACCTGTGAACGTTTATACTGATATCCTAATAATTCTAATGCCTTTTCCAATGGATGATTTTGAACGTCGATATCCGCAACTAGATTTTGAATGCCATCCTCTATCATGAGCCGTGAACCCTCCCATAGCAAATCATTAACGTAACCTTTTTCTCTTTGAGCTGGCGTGACTCCTATGTAATTAATGGCACCTCTATCCTTACTAAACTTTTGAGGAACAATGAGTCCTGCAAATTCTCCCTTTGAATTGTAAGCCATTTTCCACCAAGTCTCATTGAAATCTATCTCCTTTAACAGCTCAAAGTACAAGGTTGTTGCCTGTTTGGGACCATGAAATATACTCTCCCTTTATTTTAATCAAACCAAAAAATGTACTTATCAGCTATATCGGCTTATAAGCTTTAAATATTCTGGATTGCCCCTCAGAAATTCAAGTTCCTTATCCTTTTCTACTCCTGCAATCAAGGCAGACAAGAATTGCTCTCCTATAGACACATTTTCCTCTTTAGTTTTTATATGTTTATATAATGGTGAATCATTGATATTCCATTTATTCAGCATAGCCTCAAACATGGATTTTAATAGTTCAACGCATCGATTTTCATCTTTCTTTAATACAGCCAGTTGAAGATGGGCTACATAAGAATTATAATCCCATAAATCATATAACTGGGCCGTTTTTTGAGAAATATCGGCAAAATACTCTGCTTCACTGATTTTATTTTCCTTAA
>CALDJN010000048.1 GCA_937901695.1 uncultured Anaerocolumna sp. | reverse complement strand
AGTTATTTTCATGAAGATCCCCGGCCCGATAAGTTTGGAGCAACTGCCCTTACAGGAGTACAGCCATACATGGGAAATGAAATCCCTGATTTAATAGGAAATATTGTGTTTATTGATTTAGCTCGGAATGAAGGATCTAGACCTCCCATTAGAGGGGTTTTAGCATATACCGGGATAAGAACAGATTGTAAGCTAAATGATTTTAGTGTCATTGAAGTTGATTATGATTTTGGAGCTAATTCTGCTTTCTATGTTAGTCTGGGAGCAAATTTTGATCAAACCAGACTATATTTAGGGGTTTATGGCTCTGAAAATGTTGCTGATTTTAACCAGGGTACTGTATTTGAAATTGTTCCATAATTCATAACTATAAAATTTAACTAAATACCAGACAAATCCCTTTCCAAAATTTATTAATAATAAATATAAAACAAACAATCATAGACTACACAAAAAAACACGCCATATGGGCGTGTTTTTATTTTTTTACCTTCTCAATAACTAAATTTCATCAATATATTTTTTTATCTTTTGCATTTTCAAATCAGTTTGTGAAATAATTTCAGCACAATCCTTTAAATCCTTAACAATTTTTTCGGTATTTTCGGTAGTATTATTTTCTATAATACTATCTTTCCCTTTATACTTTAATTGATGCTCTAAGCTTGCCCAAAAGTCCATTGCTATTGTTCGTATTTGTACCTCAGCCCGCATTGGTTGTTTGCTGTCAGAGAAAAAGACTGGAACCTCCACAATCATGTGATAACTGCGATAACCGTTTGGCTTAGGATTTTTTATATAGTCTTTTACTTTTATTACAGTAATATCATCCTGACTGGCAAGCATTTTGGCAACCTTGTATATATCATCCACAAAAGAGCAAATTACGCGAATCCCTGCAACATCATTTAAATTCTCTACTATACTCTCCAATGTAATTTCTTTATCTAGGTCTTTCAGTTTTTTTGCAATACTCATTGGTTTTTTTATACGTGAAGTTATATTTTCTATAGGTGAATGGCGGTTATTAAGAGAAAGCTCATCGTTTAATATCTCAAGTTTTGTTTGAATTTCACGTATTGCAGCGTTATATTTCATCATTAGTTCTCTAAAATCAGAAATATAGTTAATCATTAGGTCTGGATCGTCAGGGAAAAATGCTTTGATAATTTCAGCTTGTTCATCCTTCTCATTTTTCTCATAGCGGTTTATCATATACTTTCCTCCAATTTCTTAATAAATATTCTTTATCATTTGAATAATAAATTTGCATACAGATTGCCTTCCGATTACAGCAATAACAATAACAGCGTCCATATCGTTTAATTTAAACAGGCATATAATCTATAATCATACAATCACCTGAATATGTGCTCTTTTTTATTTTACATTATATATGTTAAAAATGTGTGTTTAAAGGAATAATATCAAGACGGTAAATGCAGTACCACTGCCATGATTGAGCATTCTGCTTTACGGAATAATCGCAAGATAATATATGGAGTTTTACTTTCTATTTGTTTCAATCCACTTAATTGCAAAACCAACAAGTTCTTTCTGACTCATGGACTTTATTACTGTATTGCCAATAGACGATTCTATCACCTTGTGACTCTTTTCAAATGCCATACCTATTTCTTCAAAATCTTCACCATCCACATACAATGTTTCATAAGTAACCCACTCTCTTTTTCCCTCAACCATAATTGCACTGCCTTCTTTTGTATTATGCTTTGAAGGATAAGAAGCTATCGCATCTGCCAAATGAATCGATGTATTCTTATCATAACCTACACCAATCAACAATACTTTTCCATTTAGCTGGTATAATTTATCTATGGGTGAACCTATACCAAATATATTACTTAAATCATGGTCCTTGGTCAGATATTCTGCATTTTTCCCAACTGCTGCTACTGAACGAGCAGGGTGATTGCTTCTAAATGCTCCCGGCCAATTACGAAACATCTCAGCAACCGCTCCCATAGTATTCGTTGGAGTGATTTTTTTATCATATGCTGGCCAATTTTCTCGTATTGTTTGCCACCACTCTTTTGGTTCTTCCCAGTGAACACCTGCTTCTGGATCAAGATTTTTCCACGACTGTGTTGGCATCATAATTGTACCATCAGCTCCTGCAACTTCTAACAATGCCTCTATCACAACCTGAGGTCCTCCACATACAAACCCCATACTGCTTAATGAGGTATGTACCATTACCGTATCACCATTAACAATTCCAACATTTTTAATACCATCAATTATATCCTTCTTTAAAACAATTTTTCTATCTTCTGGTTGCATTACAGTCCCCTTTCATTTACAATAGAGCTGCATTTCTACTCATCCTATTCCTTTATAAATAATGCCTAAAATGAAAACCAAAATAGTGATAGGAACATACGCATATCTTGCTATTACTGAATATACCATCGGCAACTTTTTCTTTCTTCCGCAATTTAATTCTTCTTCTATCTTATTCTTACCTAATACATAATAGATAGATATTGCACCAAATACTGCGCCAAACGGAACTACTAAAATTGTAATGAAATCCATAAATTTTCCTACACTCAACTCATTTTCCAGAAATACACCTATGGAAAATGAAATTAAAATGCTAATTAACGCCGCTATATTTCTGGAAATCTTATATTTATGCTGTAAACTTTCAATAACAGCCTCGAACATATTGATTAATGAAGTAATCCCTGCTACAAGTACTGAAATAAAGAATATACATGATAATACCCTTCCAAATGCCATCTGTCTGAAAATGTCAGGCATTACTAAAAACATAAGGGAAGGTCCTGCCGTTGGTTCAATTCCAAATGAAAATACAGCTGGCATAATAACAAGTGCAGATAATAAGGCTGCTAAAGTATCATATATAGAAGTCTGCAAGGAAGCATTTACTATATCTTCTTTTTTCCCAAGATAAGCTCCATAAACTATCATACCAGAGCCTGTAATTGACAAGGAGAAAAATGCCTGCCCCATTGCCATAACCCATGTATCAATATGTAATAGAGACTCCCATTTCGGAATAAAAAGAAATTTATATCCCTCCACGGAACCTGGCAATAATAATACCCTTATTGCCAAAAAAGCAAAGAGTAAGTAGAAAACTGGCATTAATACTTTGCTAACTTTCTCAATTCTTGATACGGAATCTGTAAATACTATAAGGATAGTAAGCCCTAATATTGCAATATGCCATATTACACTACCAAAATCTCCTGTTGCCTGTGTAAAATAATTCCCACTGGAAGTTTCAAATAAAGCTCCTGTTACAGATCCAAATAAGGATCTCAACACCCATCCTATTATAATTGCATATCCGGTTGCAATTCCAAGAGAACCAACTAATGGAATCCACCCTAATGCTTTTCCTACTTTACTATACTTTGATTTATTCCAGCAAACCTCATATGCTCCAAGAGTACCGGTTTGCGCCTTCCTTCCTATTGCAAACTCTGCTGATAAGCCAACATAGCCAAATAAAAAAACGAACAATAGATATGGTATCAAAAATGCTGCTCCTCCATATTGCCCCAGACGATATGGAAAAAGCCAGATATTACCCAATCCTACTGCAGATCCAACACAGGCTATTATAAACCCCCACTTACTTCCAAATGTTCCACTTTTATTTGACTTTGTTTCCCTGTTTTTTTTCATAAGTTCCACCTTTAAAAATTATGATATTGAATTTCTATATGAATTACTATATCATAATTGACAGAATAAATATAATTGATAATATAGATAATATCATCAATACCTTTGATACTGCCTGGAGGACAACATGGATTTTAAGAATATACAAACATTTATAAAAGTTGCAGAACTAAAAAGCTTTTCATTA
>CALDJN010000047.1 GCA_937901695.1 uncultured Anaerocolumna sp. | reverse complement strand
CATTAATAAAGGCAATTTCTTTGTGTCCGTTCTGGTAAAGATATTTTGCCCCTAAATATCCGACTTTCTCAGCATCAACTGAGATGGAATCGAATCCTTCGTGCTGACGGCCGATAATAACAACCGGTAATTCCTGTTTTTGAAGTACTTCAATGAAATGGTTATTAAATAAACCACCAATTAAGAAAACACCTTCTAAACGGCCACTTTTTATTAGTTCTGGTATAGCATCTGAACCTTCTGTAACAGAGAATCTTTCTACTAATAAGGTATATTCCGTATTACTTAAACCAGAATAAATACCATTACTTGTATCATATAAAAGTGTTTCACAAATTGAGGAAAAGGCATAGGGACTTTGATACATATTAGATGTAAGGAATATTAATCCCAAAGTATGAGTACGGTTGGTAGTTAATTCCCGTGCTGCAAGATTAGGAGTGTAACCTAATTTTTCAATTGCCTGACGTACTTTATATTGTGTTTCCAGTTTGACGCGCTCGGAATTATTAATGACCAAAGATACAGTACTTTTTGATACACCAGCTTCCCTGGCAACATCTAAAATTGTTACAGACATAATGAAACCTCCTAAGAATACATGATACAAAACGCAAATAATAAAACGTTCCAACCTTCCTCTATTATATATTATGTACTTTTTGCTGTCAATAGCTTTTTAAAACATTATATATACTATATTACAAGGTGATAATGGACATAAAAATCCACATTAATATAAGAAAGGTATAGGATATAACCAATAAAATTATAAGAACCAGTTGACAATTAGTCAAAAAAGAGTATAATGTGTAATATGGAACGTTCCAATAGAAAAAATAAGCAATAATATGTGGAAAAACTAAATTTAAGCAGATAGTAATTAGTTGGAAGGAGTAAATTGAATGCGTAGCAGTTATAACAATTCTGTGGCAGTTTCAGTTGCTGGCAGCAATGTACGGCATAAGAAAAAACTGGTTAATGTTATTAAACCATATTTATTTTTAGCACCAATTACAATATTCACCATAATGTTTTCCTATTATCCATTTATAAAAACTTTTATTTTTAGTCTTAGCAAAGTCAATGTTGCAGGAGAGATTACAAAATTTGTAGGATTGGATAACTATATTGATATATGGAAGAGACCGGATTTTATTAATGCAATTAAAGTCAGCTTAAAATTTGCAGCAATGTTTGTACCTCTGGCAGTTATTTGTCCACTGCTGTTAGCTCTGATTGCAAACCGTGCAAAATTTATGACCAAATTTTATCAGACTTGTTTTGCTCTTCCCATGGCTGTATCTATGTCAGCTACTTGTCTGATTTTTAAGCAGCTGCTTCACCGCAGAGTAGGCCTTCTAAATTATTTACTAGAAAAATTAGGCATATATGAAAATGTCACAGCTATAGATTGGCTGGGTAGTGCAAAATGGGCTCTGCCTGCGCTGGTTCTTATAATGATTTGGACCGGTATTGGTTTTAATTTTATGCTGTTGCTTGCTGCTGTTCGTAATGTTCCTACGGAATTATTGGAATCAGCCAGCCTTGAAGGGGCAAGTTATTGGCAGAAAGTCAGAAAAATTGTGATTCCAGTTATTTCACCTACCCTGTTTTTTGTACTGTGTACTCAGATGGTTAAAGGGCTGACAATGTCTGGACCGGTTATGATTCTCACAGATGGCGGACCTCTGGGGGCGACAACAACTATGATTTATTACGTTTATTCTGCAGGTTTTAAAAGCACCAATTATGCGCTTGGCTCAACTGCAAGTGTATGTGCTTTCTTAATTGCATTTGTATTCTTACTATTTAACTTTAAATATGAAAAGAGAGGAGTGAATTATGATTGAAAACCGTTAATGAAAAGGCACGTCAGCGTAAAAAGTTCCAATATTATTTTACTTCAATCCTCAGTGTAATTTTAGGTCTGATTATAATTTTTCCTCTCTTTTATGCAATATGCAGTGGATTTAAAGACAATATAAATTTTGATAATTATCCGCCAAGGATTTTGCCTGAAACTTTTAGAAACCTGTCAAACTTTATTTATGTTGTGACGAAAACTCTGATTCCACGTTATATGCTTAACTCTTTCGTCATTGCTCTGTCAGCTACTTTAGTAAGGCTGATATTCTCAACTTTGGCAGCATATTCGTTTGCATTCTTTAATTTTAAGGGGAAGAATGTTTTATTCTTTATAATTGTTGGAACAATGATGATTCCTTCTGAAGCATTGTTGATTTCCAATTACTTAACGGTTAGTAAACTGGGATTGCTTAATACTTATGCGGGAATTGTATGTGTATATTTCGTATCTGCTTCCCAGGTTTTTATGTTCCGGCAAAGCTTTAAAACTATTTCCGGAGCCTTGCGTGATGCAGCATATATAGATGGCTGTGGTGATCTTTTGTTTTATATAAAAATATGTATTCCTGTTTCCAGACCAGTAATTACAGCACTTGGACTATCTTCTTTTATTAATGTCTGGAATACATATTTATGGCCTCTTCTTGTTACGAATAAAGAAGAAATGCGTACCGTACAGGTTGGTATAACCATGTTATCTAATGCAGATTCCAATGCAAAAGGACATGTTTTTGCAGGAATAGGGATCATCTTGATTCCTATGATTATCCTATTTGCAATTAGTCAGAGAAATATGGTTCGGGGTATATCAAGTGGGGCTGTGAAGGGCTAAATTTGCTCGTAATTCCGTTTTATACGGGTGAGAATAATACAAAAAAGGAGAGAAGGATTTTATGAAACGAAAGGGAAAAATTTTATCAGGTTTACTGATAACAGTACTATTGGTAACTTCTTTAACAGGCTGTAAATCATCATCAAAGGATACAAAGAAGGGACCAGAGGATGTAAAGGTTACAACTGAAAATCTTGAGCAGCAGATAAAAGAAGGGGGTGAAGAAAGCCTTATACCGTCAAAGCCAACTGAGGTAATATTCTGGCATTCCGTATCGGGTAATAATGAAATAATTTTAAATGAAATTATTGATGCTTATAATGCAGGTCCCGGCGCTGAAAAAGGTATTAAAGTAACAGCAATCTTCCAAGGTTCTTATGAAGATTTCTCTACAAAGTTAGCAGCAGCACTTCAAGCCAAGGATATCGATAATATACCAGATATTGTGCAGCTTAGCTCAAAGGGTATATTTGATGTGAAAGATTCGGATTTTATGTATCCGGTTCAGAATTTAATTGATACAGATCCAAATGGCATTGATACAAGTACCTTTAATGAAGCTTCAGCAGCATATTGTACATATGATGGCAAATTACTTGGAGTTCCATTCTCAACATCTTCTATTATGATGTATTACAACAAAGATCATTTTAGGGAAGCTGGTTTAGACGCAGAAAACCCACCTAAGACTATTGCAGAACTTGCAGACGCTGTCAATAAGCTAACTGTTCGCAAAGGGGACAAGATTGAACGTTATGGTTTAGGAACTAAGTTAAGATTCTTTATTTTAGGTACATGGATTCCAAGCTTAGGAAATGAATATGCAATGTTTAATAATAATAATGGACGTACTGCAACACCAACAGAAATAACTATGACTAAGGATGGTTCATTAGAGAAAGTACTTACTGAATGGAAGGCAGTCCTTGATACAAAAGGTGTAGAATATACAGACTCAAAACCAAATGAAGCTTTTATATCCGGCTATTATTCCATAATGTTTGCTTCAACATCTTCACTTACCAATATTATTCAAAATACAGTAGATACCGAAACTATGGATTTGGGAGTTGCTGAAATTGTACGGGTAGATGATAAGGGTTCTGCAGCCACAGGAATTGGTGGTTCTGCACTGTATATGTTTAACCGCGGTAATCAGGATTCCATTCTTGGTACCTGGGATTTCTTTAAATATTTAGCTACACCTGAGGTTTCAGCTAAATGGTATGCTGGTACCGGATATTATCCTATGAATACAGCAGCATTCGATATGCCAGAAGTGGTAGAAAGAGTAGAAAAATATCCACAGTATAAGATTGTTGATACAATTATAGAGCATTCTGCAGGTTTTACAGATTATACAGAGCCATGGATTCCAGCTTTTTCAGATACGGATACTCTTATACAGGATGAAATTATTAAGTTCAGTGACGGCTCACAAGATTTAAAAACCACTATTGATAATTGTGATGTAGGTGCAACTCAGAAACTAAATGATTATTTAAGTGCAAATTAGTAAGGAATCTTATATTAAGCAATAGAGAGAAACAAGAATAGAAGAATAAAAATAGGGAACAAGAAGAAAGTGGAAATAAAAGAATAGAAATAAGAACATAAGAGTAAGAACATAAGAGTAAGAACATAAGAATAAGAAAATGGAGTAAGAAACCAGAATAAGAAACTATGAATAAGATCAAGGTGGGGCTGTCACAAAAAGAAAAGTGAGAGCCTCATCTTATCCTTGACATTTTTAATGTAACTTAGATAATGTATTGTTTACAGACTATAATAAGAAAGGTAAAGATATAATAAATTATATTATATAAAGGTAATAATATGCGTATTGCAACAATGACCAGCTTATTCCGTGAACAACGGGGGACAGATGATTTTATGAGCTATATTGACTCCATGCGCCGATGTAAAGCAGCAGGGTTTGATGTACTGGACTTTAATATGTGCGCCATGCTGCGCAGAAAAACAGAACTTAATGAGGACGACTGGATGGAACAGGCAGATAAAATACGGGAGGAAGCAGAGAAACTGGGTATTGAGTTTGTTCAATCCCATCCCCCCTATCGTCCCAATAAATATGGATATTTTAAAACAGAAGAGGAAGAAGAGTTTTTTAAGGAAATTACCCGCCGCTCAATTATTATCAGCGGAATGCTGGGTGTTAAATGGGCTGTTCTGCATCCTGTAACCGAATGTATAAAAATAGAATACAATTTTGAAGCAGACCTTGCTTTAAACCATGAGATTTTTGATGAGGTAGTTGAACTGGCAGCAAAGGAAAAGGTAGGAATTGCATTTGAAAATATGGCGGACAGGGATAATAGCCGCAGATTTGGGGCTACAGCCAGAGAGTTAATTGGATTGGTTGATTCCTATAATGATGAAAGAGTAGGTATCTGCTGGGATACTGGACATGGAAACCGGATATATATAGACCCTGTGGCTCCTATGAAAGAAGTAGGAAAGCGTTTAAAGGCATTACATATTAATGATAATCATGGAGACAAAGATGAACATTTACTGCCCTTTGAAGGAACAATTTCCTGGGAAGAAGTAATGAAGACCTTGGTGGAGATTGGATATGAAGGTGACCTTGTGTACGAAATCAAAACCAACAACTATATGCCGGACGGACTAAAGGATCAGACTGCAAGATATGCTGCAGAAGTTGGACGTTATCTGCTTTCATTGTGTTATAACG
>CALDJN010000046.1 GCA_937901695.1 uncultured Anaerocolumna sp. | reverse complement strand
CTTACTATGATAAACAAGAAAAGCATAAATATTTGTGGATAATCTTACCTTTACAAGTTATGGAGGAAATATGTTTAAAGATAAATTTAATATTAGTAATATTCCTGCAGTTTTGTGGGGAGAAAAGAGTGAAAAACTTTTTATTGCAGTACATGGAAATATGTCGAATAAGGAAGATGTTGTAATTGAAATTTTAGCTGAAGAAGCGTTTCAAAAAGGTTATCAAGTATTAAGCTTCGATTTACCAGAGCATGGTGAAAGAAAAAGTGATAATACTCCTTGCAAAGTACAGTTTTGCGTTAGTGATTTATGTATAATTATGAACTATGCAAAAGAACATTGGAAAGAAGTGAGTTTGTTTGCATGTAGTATGGGGGCTTACTTTAGCCTTTTAGCGTATCAAAATGATATGTTGAAAAAGGCATTGTTTTTATCACCAGTAGTTAATATGGAAAGAATTATTGAAAATATGATGATATGGTTTAATGTAACACCAGAGCGTTTGCAAAAGGAATTGACGATAGAAACACCAATTGGTCAAAAGCTGTATTGGGATTATTTCTGTTATGTAAAACAACATCCAATTAATACGTGGAATACAGATACGGATATTATATATGGAGCTAAGGATGAATTGTGTGAATTTGAAACTATTAATTATTTTGTTAAAAAATTCTGTTGTGGATTAGAAGTTATGGATGCAGGAGAACATTACTTTCATACAGATGAACAGTTGAATGTATTTAGGCATTGGTTACGAAAGCACATTGATTAATAAATTCCAATCTGTCTCTAATATTAGAGCATAAAAGAACATTTTTTAAAATTCTTTCACTAGAGCTGCTGTCCCCGACACACAAGTTATAAATAGCTTTTTTCCCAACCCTTATCGAGAAGATAATGGTAATCTGGAATGCATAGACAGCCTTATTTGATGCAAATATCGGAGGTAATGTAATGATGAAATCTCAAGGCAATGATATAACCAATAGAAGCCATATAAAATTTAAAAACAATATTTTCATACTTATTGTAGGATTTTCCCTGCTTTTAATGACAGCTCTTATTGTACGTAAACGTTTAGCATTGGAGGAGCCAATTTATTACCGCTACTTAGTTGAGCATTATTTACCAACAATTCCAGATTCCGTAGTGGAAACATCTTCAATAAGGTTAAGCTATGTTGCAGACATTAAAGATAAACGGGAAATTACTAATGTTACGTTTAATAATCATCCTAAATTAGATGTAACTGTAACCGATCATGTCACCAAGAAATATTGGATTTACAAATTAGTGACAGTTACATTATTTTTAGAATGGGATATAGATAAAGCTGACGTTTTACCAAAGTTTGTAGAAATAAATAGTATTGATGTAAATTATTCTAACAAAAGCAGCCAAGTAGTGGATATTGGAAATATATATATCTATAGTGGGGAAGCTTCCGAGGAGATATTAGAACCTGTTGACTGTTTGCCATTATACGATTTAGTTCGAAAACAGACATATGAAACTCCTGAAAAGGTAAGTATTGAAGGGTTTTCCGATTCTACAAACAAATTTCTTGAAAATGAGGACATTCTAGAATCATTATCATTTAGGTTCAATAATTTCGACCTTTTAAATAGTTCAAAGCCAATAAGTATCCCTAAAGGGCAGCAAATAGAATTTAAGATGAAAATCAAAGATATTACTAAAAAAGACTTTTTTACTACAAGTAAATTTGATTTTTATGAATTTAGACCTCAGATTATCTTGTTCGATGAGTCAGGAAATGAATACTTTGTATCCGTATATAATCCATGTATATTCCATGAATTCGACAGTTATGATGATGTAAGGAAATTTATCAAGCGACGAAGTTGTTGATGGGACAGATACACATGAAATTATAACCTTTGGACCTTTTTGTATAGAGCCTAAATAGAAGGGATGTGGAGTGGGAGAGTTGTTATTAAGAGAAACAATGAAACTAGCTGCAAATAAAGGATATAAAGGGATTGTAATTTTAGGAGAACCAGATTATTATCCTAGAATAGGATTTAAAACATGTGACAACTTTAATATTACAACTGCTGATGGTAAAAACTTTGATGCATTTATTATGACAATATGGGAGAAAATTTATGATGCAAGAAATTGATTTAATTTGTGGATATAAGATAAAGCATCTTTCCAAAGATAACAATAATATTATTGAGAAATTCTGTGAGAAATGTTCAGATTATTTTATATTGTGTGATGGTGAATTTCCATCTAAAGAAAAGATAAATAAAATATTTACTGATTTACCACCTAATAAAAATTTTGATGATAAATTTCTCTTAGGTGTATATAACTCTGATGAGTTAGTAGGTATAGTTGATATTATAAAAGATTTTCCAACTATAGGAGAGTGGATGCTTGGATTAATGCTTCTAGCACCAGAGGAAAGAGGTAGCGGATTAGGAAAAATGGCTCATGAAGCGTTGGTTGAGTGGGCAAAAGGTTTAGGGGCAAAGACATTTAGGATAGGAGTACTTGAAGATAATTATAGAGCTTTTAATTTTTGGTCCAATTTAGGATATACAAAGATAAGAGAGATTAGCATGGATTTTTCATCAAAGACTCATATGGTAAATATTATGAGGTTACAGGTTTGACAAGAAGTGAGAATTGGTTTATACCAAATGAAATGAATAATGATAATGAATAAAAGGGAGAAACAAATATCCGTTATTTTCGAATAATTCAGAAGGATGGAATAGAAGATGAAAAATGATAATGTACATGAAAATTTAAAAGTAAGAAATTTTCTAATTTTTAAATATGTAAGTGAAATAATTTTAGTAGGGGTTTTATTTTTACTAGGATACGTTAAAATAAACATAAAGTATCATATTTTTTTAACGATACTTATATTTGCTGTTTTTATAGTTACATATATAATCAGAAAATATAAGTATAAAATTGAACCATATAAGGAAAATTCTATTTTCTATTTTGTAATGACTTTACTTGTAATTATAGAGCTCCTAAATCAGGATTTATTTATATTATTATGGTATATACTATTTGTTTGCAGGGAAATAGTCATTTTAAAAAAGCTCTTAAAAAAAGCATAATATAATAAGAGCGCGCCTGGCTTGCCAGATATTGAAATAACGCTGGTTGACGGTTAGGTCTCTTATAGGTAAATGAATTAATTAAGAGTTAAATCGAAGTAAAATTCTACACCGTCTTCCAAATTATTAAAACCATATTCTTTACCATGTGCATTCATTATAGCTACTACAAGAGCTAATCCAAGACCAACCCCACCTTGATCTCTGGAACGTGATTTATCTACTTTATAAAGTTTATTCCAAATCTTGTCCGTGTCTTCCAGAGGTATTTGATTTCCGGTATTTCGTACAAATATCCGAATATTATTATTTGTACATCTATAGTATATATTTATTCTTGAATCTTTTGGAGCATGATTTTTTGATAAAAATGGTCGTAGACGTTCACAATTTTACAACAGCCCTTTTATTATAAACAATACTTTGTTAAAATGTATTTAACTAATTGTAAATTCAAGGTATAATATACATATGCTTCATTTAATTATTTACAATTGCGTACCAAAGCAAGATTAGGAGAGTAGAATGCTTTATTTGAAAACTTTTACATTCCCCAGTGCCGACATGGAATTTAATTTTTTTATGAGTATCAAAAGAACTTGTTATGATTCTTTTTATCCTTTTAAAATACTATCTGCTCATGGTCTTCGCAGGCTTGATTTCGAGCCGGTTACCATATTATACGGAGGCAATGGTTCGGGAAAGTCTACGGCACTGAATGTTATTGCAGAAAAAACAGGCATCTGTCGTGATTCCATTTATAATAAATCTAATTTCTTTCTTGACTATGTCAGCCTGTGCGATATGGATGCAAGAGAAGATATTCCTGAAAACAGCAGAATTATCGCCAGTGATGTATTTGACTATATGCTGAATATCCGTAATCTGAATGAAGGAATCGATTTGAGGCGGGAAGAACTATTTGGTGAATATTTAGATGCAAAATACTCCCAGTTCCAAATGAAATTACTTGCCGACTATGAACAGCTGAAAAAAGTAAATAACTCCAGACGTAAAACCCAGTCACGTTTTGTCAGAGGCGAATTGATTGATAATGTACGTGAATATTCCAATGGTGAAAGTGCATTTCTTTATTTTACTGAAAAAATCGGTGAAAATGGACTTTATTTATTGGATGAGCCGGAAAACAGTCTTTCTCCAAAGCGTCAAGTGGAATTAATGAGCTTCCTTGAGGATTCGGCGCGATTTTTCGGGTGCCAATTTATTATATCCACCCATTCACCCTTTCTGCTTTCCATGGATGGAGCAAGAATTTATAACCTTGATAGGAATCCTGTTACAATAGAACGTTGGACAGATTTAGAAAATGTGCGTACCTATTATGACTTTTTTAAAACATATGAAAATGAGTTTCTATAGTGAAATGAACAGAGTGGTTCATTTCACTACAGCTCTATTCATTCCAAGAATCCTCAACCTCTCTCTGAATTTCTTCTGCAGGTGCAGTGCAGCTTCAATAATAGTTTTACCTGAATAGTTTTACCTGTTTTCATCAAATATTGCTTTATCATATAATAACCACAGGCATATTCCACAAAGTGGGAGACCAACTGGAAAATAACTCTGCATGGAGGCTGCCCCTGGCACACGACTTTGCAAAGCAAAGTATAGTATACGCTTTGTCAGCGTTGCCACTTCAAATGCCGTTGCCTGTTCTTTTTGCCGTATATCACAACGGTTACAATTGAAATAAGAATAATCACAGCATTTGCGGCAATTGTTCCCGCCCAAGTCATAGTCATAGTGCCGAAGGTAGGGGATGCCGCATTGAACATGGTGTGGAATAATACGCACATAAACACACAGCCTTTTCCTGATATTTTGTAGATTGCCCCGTTGAAAAACCGAAATGCAATGAGTTGAACTGCAAACATCCAAAAGTTAATGAGTCCCTCTCCGTGATTCGTCCCCGGAATGAAGAAAAGAGGGATATGCCATAAAGCCCAAATGATTCCAACAGAAACAGAAGATAAAACAAAGCCATATTTTTTGTCAAGCTCAGGCTGCAATATATACATCCAGCCAGCTTCCTCCAAGCCACCGATAATAAGATTACCAGGTAGGGGACATCCGCAAGCAAGCCCTTATCAAAGAGATTGCAGACTTGAAGGTAGACATCATCTGCCCAGAACAGGTACAGCAGATTTCTTCGGCTACTTGGGCACACGTAAAATCGGCAGCTTTGATGATAAGCAGCAGGTGCTGGATTTTTAGTTACGACCATGGAAGCCACCAGCGAAAAGATGAATATTACATAGAAAATCTGACGGGCAGTATAACCCATCAGACCGTTACCCTATGCAGTCTTTTGTATACTGTACTTTACTTTTATAAAATATTTATAAAAATATTGCTTTAACACATTCCAGCTATAAAGAGTGTTATGAAATAGAATAGTAGAAGAAATTTTAATTAATATAAAAAGGAATTGAATAATTGGTAAATTGAGGTATAACCTTTATATACTTAATTACAATTGATGGGAGTCCTAAATATTAGTTTTGACGGCACTTGTGGTGGAAAAATATATGATGACTTTGATGATTATCTTTTGCCGGTTGCAAACGTGAAAACAGATGTTAAAAATTTTGGAGGGAAAAATGAATAGTGAATTTTGGACAGCGTTAGATAATTTAGTAAATCAATCTGAAATTGTGATTGACAGACCAAAAGGTACCGCCCATCCAAGATATCCTGACTTTATCTATAAAGTGGATTATGGCTTCTTAAAAAATACCACTTCAATGGATGGCGCAGGAATTGATATATGGGTTGGAACTGATGAAAAAAGGAATATTGATGCAATAATGTGCACTGTTGATTTAATGAAACGGGATTCGGAAATAAAGATACTAATTGGATGCACAGAAGAAGAGAAGGAAACAGTTTACAATACACATAATGAATCAGAATATATGAAAGGTATTTTATTACGACGAGAGAAATAAATTATTAGCCTTAATTTATCAAAAGACTCGTCAGGTGGAATATTATAAAAATGAGTATCGATTAAACTTTTAAGGAGATAGCCTTATGAATTACTTAGTTAATCTAGAAAAATGTGTAACGGGATTTTGTATTGATGACCAATTTGTTGATTGTATTTCTAATGAAAGCATCTATAAGATAAATAAGCACACTAAAGAAATAATTTATTCAAAAAAGTTATTTAAAAAAGAAGGGTTTTCGAGAAATTTAGTAGCTAATAATAAACTATTATTTATTAGAGATTTTTGCACATTATACATTATGGATAAAAATGATTATTCAATTTTATCCATTTTACAATTAGGAAATGATTTATCTTCTGATATTTGTGGTATGACGATTGATGAAAAGAATATTTATACCTACATGCGTAATGGAACAATAAACGTTATTGATAATAAAAATTTTACAATACAAAAGAAAAACCACATATCCTCAACCAGTATTTGGGATGTACATAGCTATAATGATATTTTATTAGGGGTAAATGTTGGTGGAGAAATATTATATATCAATAAAGCAAATATGGAACTTATTAAATCCATCTCACTTAGCAAACAGAATATTGGTAGTTTTTCAATAGATATGCATTATATATATGCTGCTGGCCAGGACAAAACACTTTATCTTGTAGATATAGAATCAGGGAAATGTATACTAAAAAAACGGAATGCACATAAAAGAATGTTTGACTGTGTTGGGATTTATAATAATTATATTATTACAATATCGTATCCATGTAGTGAAATATGCTTTTGGAATAAGGAAACACTTGAATTGGAGAGTACAATAAATATTCCACTTACATTATCAGGACGTACCGTGATAGAAAATGATACATTGCATATAGCTTCCAAAAATATCAATGGAATAATATCTTTTGACTTAAAACAATATTTAGCAAGATAACATATTATTATATAATTATGTATTGACGCAGAAAGGTAAATACATGATTACCCATTTGTAAAGCCGAACGGAACTGTCAACGGTGGGCGCAGCCCATTTACTTGCCATTGATTGACTCGCTGATTGTAGGGCTGTCTTAATCAGGACTACCAGTGTTAACTGGTGGTCCTGATTTTGTTATCTATTAAATATTCCGCCAGTTTGACGATAATATCACTTTTATTTATAGCTATAGATGAAATATGTTATACCTTTCAGTAGAATAGTAATAGTTAGTATCGTTATAGCGATATGAAATGCTGCCATATTGAATAATGCCGTAGTAACTGTGCTGAAAAGTAATATTACCAAAAGAATATCTATTACTATACCACCACTTTTGTCATGCAAATATTGATTCCTTTCGTCTTGTTCCAACTGCATTTGCTCTTTGAGCAATAGTCTATTTTTAAGTAGTTTTTTGTTGTAAACAATTCTATAAATGATATAAATAAATCCCCCAAAAAAGATAACTCCGCTGGTTGTATTAGCTAAGTCCGTCATAATTCTTGAGTCCCCACCAATTTCTCCAACTACAAACATATAGATTATCATAGCAAAAACAAGCACCCATAAAATGCGAACACGCCATTTAATTTTATCCGTATAACTTAATTTATCAAAATTCTTCATACTTTTTGTCCTCCAATTCTTTGTTTTCTTTCAAACAGCATAGTTCTTCAATACTCACTTGAAATACGATAAGCCAACATAAGAGAAGGATTATACTGTTCTTTTTCGATGGAAATAATTGTACGATTTGACACATGGACTAAATCTGCAAGTTGCTGTTGAGTTAATTTAGCAGCAGTCCGCAGTTCTTTTACTTTCGTTTTCAATCATTTTCTCCTCTCTATGTGAAGTAAGCTTCCTATGAAGTTCACTTCACAATATCACAAAATTTATAATATGTCAATCTTGCAATAACAATCTCGCATGCCTATTGTTTTTACTCCGAGTGTATTCGGTATCCACTAAAAGACAAAAGCGGTTTTCAAAGGATACTGAATTCATGGATTCATCAATGTCCGGAATGGGTGAAACATTACAGTATGCATTTCACAGGGCACAAACCCTGCTATTTTTTTCATTGACTTATAGATGGTTTTAAACCTCTAAAACCAATTTTCATCAATTAATCATAAAATAAAAGATAATATCTTAGTATATATACTTTGAAATGTTAATCATAACATGGTATATTAAAACTACGTATATTAGAAATAATGTGAAGTTCGGATAAGGAGTCATCTTTTGAAAAAAGCAATTTATAAGGAATCGTTAATGCAGAAAATCAATAAAGTAAAGCTGTTAAGTAAGATTCGTGCATTCGAAAATAAAGTGATTCACAATTGAATTAAATCTTGTACCAAGGATAAGCAAGCTAAACTGAGGCATAGTTGAAAAAATCTTTAATTTAAAGGAGAAGAAGGTATGCGCAATGTTTATGAGAATGTTCCAGAATTCGAAAATGAAAGTTTTTTGTTGAGAATGGTATCAAATAATGATATTGATAGTTTATTTAAGGTTTATTCGGATAAAAAAGCGATTCCTTTTTTTAATAGCGATAACTGCCATGGAGATACCTTTTATTATGATACTATTGAAAAAATGAAGAAAGCAGTTGAGTTCTGGTTGTATTCATATAAAGAAAAATATTTTGTTAGATGGAGTATTATGGAAAAAGTACCAATAAAGCAATTGGTACAATAGAACTTTTCCATAGGGATGCAAATGACTATTTTACCAATACGGGATTACTCCGCTTAGATTTAGCAAGTGATTATGAGAAAGAATCTATAATTGAAGATATTTTAAATCTTATCATTTCTGATACATATGAGCTTTTTGAATGTGATAAAATTGCAACAAAAGCAATTTCAACTGCAATTGAACGTATACAGGCATTAAGAAATTGTGCTTTTATATCAACAGATAAATGTCTAATTGGTGGAGATGGAACAGAATATGATTCTTACTATGTGTTAGAACGATAAATAGGATGTATTTTAGTACTAGGGTCAGTGATGTTGTGAATTGTAAAAATACAATGATTGATATATAATGACTTTACAAAGTATTAGCTAGAAGCCAATTTGAAATATATATAGAAAGGTTCCACAGAATGATACTTTTCAAACTATTTATTTGTGGCAATATCACATCTGTTCACAGACGTGATATTGAAGAAAAAAGCCTTCAACCACAGAGACTATTTTAGTTTTGAATAGAACTCAAAACAAGAAAGGTACAGGTATTATGAAGTCATTAGTAATAGCCGAGAAACCATCGGTTGGAAGAGACATTGCAAAAGTCTTAAAATGTTCTAAAAGCATAAATGGAGCCATAGAAGGAGAACGATATATTGTCACATGGGGACTAGGTCATCTGGTTTCATTAGCGGATCCGGAAGTATATGATGGTAAATACAAAGAGTGGAAAATGGAACACCTTCCTATGTTACCGAAGAAGTTTGAATTAGTTGTAATGAAACAAACAAGTAAGCAATATCAAAACGTTAAGTCACAAATTCATCGAAATGATGTATCGGATATTATTATTGCTACTGATGCTGGACGTGAGGGTGAATTAGTTGCTAGGTGGATACTAGAAAAAGCTAAGAATAATAAGCCAGTGAGGAGATTGTGGATTTCATCTGTTACAGACAAAGCAATCAAAGAAGGCTTTTCTCATCTTAAGGATGGCAAAGAATATGAGAATCTCTACCAGGCAGCTGTAGCAAGGGCTGAAGCAGACTGGATTGTGGGAATGAATGCCACAAGAGCTCTAACGTGTAAATATAATGCCAGCCTTTCTTGTGGACGAGTTCAGACACCTACATTAGCAATGATTGCCAAGAGGGAAGAAGATATAAAAAGTTTCGTACCGGTTCCATACTATGGACTTATCGGAAGAGTTAATGGAATGACAATTAATTGGAAAGATTCAAAATCAAAAGGTTATACTACCTTTGATAAAAGTAGAGTGGACGATGTATTAAAAGTTGTAACAGGAAAAGATGGTATAGTTACAGAACTAAATTCTATAATGAAAAAAACCTATTCACCTGGATTATATGATTTAACCGAACTGCAAAGAGATGCCAATAAGAGATATGATTTTTCAGCGAAAGAAACTCTAAATATTATGCAACGCTTATATGAAAATCATAAAGTGTTAACTTATCCAAGAACGGATTCCAGGTACCTTACCACGGATATTATAGGGACTTTAAAAGAACGATTAGATGCTATCAGTGTTGGTCCATATAAAAAATACGCAGCCATGTTAGCGAGAAAACCAATAGCAACCAATTCTTCATTTGTAGATAATCAAAAAGTAAGTGATCATCATGCTATTATACCAACGGAACAATATGTTCGCCTTGATAATCTAAGTACGGATGAGAGAAAAATCTATGATCTGGTGGTTAAAAGATTCCTGGCTGTGCTAAGTCTACCTTGTGAATATGAAGAAGTAACAATAAAGGTAGAAGTGGAAAAGGAAGTATTTATTGCAAATGGTAAGGTAATTAAGGCTTTAGGATATAAAGAAATTTATGAAAATACATTTGAAGAAGAAGCTGATCTGGAAAAGTTGCCCAAAGTAAATAAAAATGATATTCTAAAGAATATCCAATTCTCCATTACAGCTGGTAAGACGAAACCACCAGCACCATTTAATGAAGCCAGTCTATTATCTGCTATGGAAAATCCAATCAACTTTTTAGAACTAAAAGAAAAAGAAATGGTAAAAACATTAGGAGAAACAGGTGGTCTAGGAACCGTTGCTACCCGTGCCGATATCATAGAAAAGCTATTTAACTCTTTCTTAATGGAGAAGAGGGGTAAAGATATATTTATTACATCAAAAGGAAAACAATTGTTAGAATTAGTACCGGAAGACTTGAAAAAACCGGAATTAACCGCCCAGTTGGAGATGAAGTTATCCAAAATAGCCAAAGGGAATCTTAAAAAGCAAGACTTAATGGATGAGATGGTATCTTATACAAAGGAAATTGTTGTAGAGATTAAAGAAAATGAAGGCAAGTTCCGACATGATAATCTAACCAATACGAAATGTCCAGATTGCGGTAAAAAAATGTTATTAGTAAGTAATAAAAACAGTAAAATGTTAGTTTGCCAAGACCGTGAATGTGGTCATAGGGAGACAATAGAAAGAACAAGTAATGCAAGATGCCCTGTATGTCACAAAAAGATGGCATTAAAAGGTCAAGGGGAAGGGCAGTTATTTACCTGTGTTTGCGGATACAAAGAAAAACTAACAGCATTCCAAGAAAGACGGAAAAAGGAAGGTGCTGGTGTTAGCAAAAAGGATGTTGCAAACTATATGAATAAACTTAATAAAAAAGAAAAAGAGCCAATAAATAGTGCATTTGCAGATGCTTTTGCAAAGTTAAAGCTTTAAAAACAAGTTTATATCAAGAATCATGTAGTATTGGCTCTAGTGATAAAAGTGTAGAAGCATCAACGCGCTCACTTTTGAAATCCGAACATTTGAAAAGCCCTGTCAGGCAGAGGGAAAAGAGAAAAACAAGTGACATAACTGGTTTATATGGTAGAATAAATTTATTATAGATTCATGTTGGTAATACATGGTAAACATAGAAAATTTATATTTTGTACGGAGCGCAACTTTGAATTGGCAAAAGCAATCGTATATGAAATTTCTATTGTGTAAACTTTATGTCATAAAATACTCATTTATTCCGATATCTGATCCACGCAAACTAATATAAATCACATAAGAATCAGCTTTGTGCTAATTATGTGTCCAGAATTTTATATCTTGTTACACGAAAGTAAACAAGAGAGTACATTTTGTAAGTTATCTGACCAACATTGTGTAAACTTTGTGACCACCGACATGTTACCAGATTTGTGTCCCTCGACACCCAATAAAAAGAGTATCCTCAACTATGCGCAAAACACAAGTTTATCGAATAGTTGAGTAGAATTCTATTGAGACAGGCATTTATAGTGAAATATTTCCTGTAACTATATATACTTTGTTTCATAAGTATTTATAAATATTTTTATATTTTTACTTATTATATAATAGCACAAGTCTTGCTTAAGTTACAAATGTATAAAAGATAAAGAATCCAAACCTTTAAAGTCAATAATATCTTATGTAGCCTTAAACAAATTAAACTCTATTCGTACCATTTATATATTATATAATTCGTTATTCAAATCAAATATTAAATTGATATTTTGTTAATATATGAATTTCTCTCTGTATATATCTTACAAAGAACAAATACTATTTATTTGAAAATAGATAGATGAATGTAACTTGATATGAATTTTGAAAATTATTGAAATATCTAAAGTAACATAACTTTTAGCCTCACCAAGTAAATCTTCACATTTACTATCTGAACTATTTAATCTGAACTATTTTTATTTATATTTTATTCAATTATATTTTCTTTTATCATTTTACTTATCATTTCATTTTACTTTTTGTGATAATTTGATTGTAATTCCAAAGTGGCTTGGGAAAAATCACCGAATCCATTTACCACCATTCCCCTATCAACAACTATATTTTTAGCAGTTCCAAATCCTTTAATAAGACCAGCTCTTTTATCTGGATTCTTTTCATTATAATCCCCACCTCCAATTAATGTACAGTTATAAACATTAATTGTGCCGATAATCTGAGAACCTTCACCAAAATCACAGTTACCGAAGATATTAATTCTTCCATCATACCTTCCATTATTTGAAAAAGTAATCTTACTACTTGGCATATTGCTTCTAATAGAAATCCCACCACTAATAAAATTATTATTATTCCCGATAATTATTTCACCACAATATTTAGCTTCTAAGTGAGTATTATTAAAAAATACATTGTGACTGCCAATTGTAATATTTGACTCCAAATCGGTTTCCATGATAACTCCAGGATAAATGATGTTATCCTTACCGAGTGTTACATTTTTAGATATTAAAACAGAAAAAAAATCGAATATAATATTATGTTTACTTAATAAACACATTTCAGATAATGTATAAAAATTATTTTCCGTTCTAAACTTTTCCATTATTCCAATATACTCCATATTATCTTTGTATGATAATATACCAACAAAATATCATACTTTCCTTTCTTTTAGATGCCTTAATTATAGAT
>CALDJN010000045.1 GCA_937901695.1 uncultured Anaerocolumna sp. | reverse complement strand
GATTTCAATTTTAATAAAATTGAATTACCAGAAGTACAACCAAGAGTGGTTGAACTGCCGCCGGCACGAGAAGTTTTGCGAATCGTCAAGGGCACAGATATAGAACTTCCGGTTCTTCTTGCTGCATGGTTATCATTTTCAATGAGCGAGGTTCGAGGACTAACAAAATCAAAATCCATACATGGAGACTATATTACAATAAATGAGGTTATTGTTGATGTTGGAAATACTGTTGTACGTAAAGACATGGCCAAAAATCCTACGCGCAATCGTCGCCATCGTATCCCTCCATATATTAAAGGTTTAATTGACCGGGTAGAGGGCGATAATCTAGTTACATTTAATGGTCGGGAGTTATATTATCGTTGGATTAAGCTACAAGACATCAATAACATGGACCACATAACTTTCCATGACCTTAGGCATCTTAATGCGTCCGTCATGGCCTTGCTCCGAATACCGGATAAGTATGCTCAGGAGCGCGGAGGGTGGAAATCTGACAAAGTAATGAAAAAGATATATATACAAACATTTTCCGAAGAGCGAGAAAAAGTTGATGTAGTAATTGATGATTACTTCGAAAAAACACTTGGAATTACGGACGACGATATAGACATGAAGAAATACAAAGCATGGTTAACGCTTTATGACAAGCCGGAAAACAATCAATCTCTCAATGAGTTCAAAACATTTATGCAACACGAAATGCAACACGAAAAATAGAACTATTGATTTTACAGTGCTTTTACATGATTTGTATAGGGTTCGATTCCCGTTATCCGCTGTCATATTTAGACCTATAAAACACGCTATATACTGATAAATCAAGGTATGTAGCGTGTTTCTATTTTTCATTAAATACTTTTATTTTTCCTATCATGTTGCATTTTTTCCTAGCTATGCAACACGAATGCAACACGGCATAACCAAATAAATACGCACATATTCATTGTATAAATCTTGAATTAATGGTATTATTTAACTTGCAAATAGCCCCTACAAATTAAGGTAAGGGCTTAAATTTTCTATTGCTTACTAGCTACCACAATAGCATTATAGCCAAGCAGCTTTAATCTTTCTCGTACTTTATTAGCATTATTCTGATTGCTATAAGCTCCGACTTGAACACGATAGATTGTTTCTTCTTTCTCTTCTTCGGTGTATTCTACACCAAGATAATCGCAAATTCCTTTTGCGTGTTCTCTTGCAACTTCTTTCCTAAATTCTTCATCAATCATTAGCATAGCTTCACTTTTATTGTCCATGAATCCATTTTCAGAAAGGATAGCCGGCATTTTGGTTTCTCTTAATACATGGAAGTTGCTTTCTACTATTCCACGATCAATCTGTTTCGTACCCTGTTTTAGATACTTATGTACACATTCAGCCAACTTTCTGCTCTTTGAAGAACCAGGATAACAATGCACCGATAGACCGCTAGGGTTTTTACCTCCAAAACTGCCATCAAAGGCATTGTAATGAATGGAGATATATAAATCTACCTTTTTACTATTTGCAAGGTTAGTTCGAGCAGATAATGAGGTATCTACATCCGTTGGAGCTACTAGCAATGTATCAACTCCACACCTTTTTAATTCAGATGACAGATAATTGACTACTGCCCTGTTAAATTCATTTTCATGAATAATTCGGTTGTTTAATTCTTGTATTGGTGGTGTACGCTTACCAGCGGTCTGCATTCCATGGCCATCATCCAAGGCAATCAAGTACTTACTCATTGTTTCCACCATCCTTTTCTTTCTCACTAAATAGTTTTTTCACGGCGGTATCAATAATATCCCCGGATACCTTTAGCCCTTTTATCAATATGTAAGGTACTTTGTAACCTAATACTGTAAGATTTTCCAATATACTAACTAGTTCATTTACTATTAGTGTGGCCAGTGTAAACCATCCAACCCATATCATAAATTGTAGATTGATTCCTAATATATTACCGATTTCAATAAATACTATGGAGCACCCAAATGCTAATGCAATAATAACCCAATATCCGGTTTTTTTAGCAATTCCCTTAATGCCAATTCTAGAGCTGCCCTCATTCTTCTTTCTAGCCTTTGTCCATCCAGTTATCCAATCAGCTATGTTTAAGCCTAGATAAAAAGCAAACAAGAACCAGTACTGACCGAATATAAATGTCATTACGCTTACAATAATGCCTCCAATTCCCTTTGCACTATTTGATACTTTTTCCATCTTTCTACCTTCTTTCTTAAAATAATTTATATTTATGTTTTTCTTCTCTCATAAAAAAATACCGGATATAATCGTCAATAACGATTGCCGGTAAGGATAATAAAAACCATAAATTTGTATATAGTAGGCATATTTGCCCTAAAAAGTTATAAGGCATATAAGAGTAATCCCATACACCTAAATTAAGCCATAGATTGACGATTGAGCCAGTTATAAACTCTAAGACGGTAATTATTATTGCCGATATAAACATTTGGCTAATTAGTGCCATTTTCCACGTGTAAAACTCATTAAGCAAACCTATTATTACAAAGCATACACCGCCTAAAATGACCATGCTTGGATGTGTATATCCTCTCCAAAGGATTTCTATGCCTGCGTAAATTAATCCCCCTAGAATCGATAATACAAGGTATTTATATAACTGTTTCATAATCAATCACCATGCTGTTAACTTCTTCAATGGTAGTACAAAGATTAATCTGTACTTCTAAAACTTGCTGATGTGCTACTAAAGGTTCAACATATGCTGCTATTGCTAATGCCAGTGCTGTAACTTCTTCTATAGGTCTTGCAGTGCATTCTTCGCCTGTTGCGTTCCATTTTATCTCTGGATTTTCTTCACCTATTTGAACTTTCATTTGATATACTGCTATAGCATTACTAAGCAAGTTTTGCTTTTCCTTAGTTACAGAATAATATTTCCCATCCGTAAACAATAAAGGATTTTCAGACAAATATTTATCTAATAATATTTTGCTCTGTCCAATCTTGTTTTTCTTCGCTGTTTCAAGCTGTAATGCTAATTCTTCTGGTGTTGGTTCGTAAGGTTCAACTGGTGTTGGATCTGGAATAATGGGTTCTACGTACACACTACCATCATTACTAAGTATAATTACATTATTTACATCTAATTGCTTATAGATAGTAGTATAGTCTTTAAAATCTGCACATTTTACACCACCAGCTGTATAAAGCTCTATCAGCGTTAAATCTATTTCAGATAAGTCTATACTCGATGTAAATTGTATTTCTAATAGTTTTGGTTTGCTTCTAATTCCTAGAATTTCAAATTCTTGTTCTTGAATTTTTATTTTTTCCATAAAAAATCCTTTCTTTTAATTATTAATTTAGTAAGCGAAATAGTAATTTAATTGCTTTTTTATATTTATTGTCCTATACTTTAGTAAACGAATGGAGGTAAATTTAATGGAAGAGTTACTTATTCAAATAGAACTTGCTTTACAATATAATCTATACTACTTAGCATTGCAGTCAACACTTACATTGCCGGATATTTGCAGTGCTTTGATAGATACTAAAGGTGAGACTTCGGGTGCAAAATATGCTTCTTGGTATGATAAATATGTAAAAAATAACGAATATCATCAATTAAGTGGTAGTGATTGTTATAAATTTAGATGTTCAAATCTTCATCAAGGGAGTTCCATACATCCTAAATCAACCTACGGAAGAATCATGTTTTTAGAACCGAATACCACACCCATGACAATGCATAATTGTATAATAAATAACGCACTGTGTATCGATGTAAACTTATTTTGCAAGCACATGATATCATGTGTACGTAAATGGTTATCTATTGTTAAAAATGATGCTATATTTAATAAAAATTATCAGAATATTATTAAAAGGTACCCACAAGGACTATATCCCTATATTGCTGGAATTCCAATAATTTCTTAATTTAAAGAGATATATAGCTATTTATTTAATTAACTAATGCTCACTACAATGTCTAAATACTTTCCAGCTATTGTCGCATTTAAAGCGGAATCTGTACATAAAACACTAAATCCTGTCGTATGTTTCCAAGCAGACAACAATTCAACTTCTGCAACTGTTAATAGCCTAACCCCTCCAATTGTTGCATTTGTTACTGTTATGGTTCTAAGGTTAGCATCTAGTAAAGGTATCATAGACGACATTACGACGGCCCCCTGTACACCCGAAAATAATACCTCAGCATTTAATGTTCCTAATTTAGCTAAATTACTATTTATCGCAGTAACTTTATCATCTAATACCTTTCCCTGACGTGCATCTAAAACCAATCCCTCTGCGGTTGTGACCAGGTTGTTAGCTATATTTGAATTATTAATTTTATTTGTATCTAGCGTCTCTACTGCATTATCTATATCATCAATACCCTTGTCCATCTTATTCAGAAATGCAGCACTTAGAGGTGTCGCTGTAGACGGTTTATCTTGCCAGTTAATCCTTATGTATCTCTTTGCCATCTTTAGCACCTTCTTTCTGCTTCTGTTCAAGCTGTTCTTTTTCAATCTTAATTAGTTCGGCATTTACAAGTTGTATCTGCGCTAAAATGTCTTTTAAGATTAATTGTGTAACACCAGGAGGCAGTTTTGAATCATTTATTTCATTTATTAAAGTCTCTTTCAGATTTTGTATTGATAGATTTATTCCAATTTCCATAAATTCACCGCCTTTATAGTTTAATAATTCCATACCCACTACCGTCTCCAAGTGCGTCTAATAGCGTATTGAAACGGGATATCATTTCGCTTTGGGTTGCGTTTGTTGGTAGCTTATTTACTGTCTTTCGTGAAACTGGCGTTTTCCCAAAAAATCCGAGGTTCCCATCTGATTGATGATAAATTGAATCTGTGTAAATAGAGCGAACGTGTGCATAATCAAAT
>CALDJN010000044.1 GCA_937901695.1 uncultured Anaerocolumna sp. | reverse complement strand
ATTGTAAATCTTCAATTATATACGAATATAATATTATAAATCTTTAGTTATATACAAATATAATATTATAAATCTTTAATTATATACGAATATAATATTATAAATCTTCAATTATATACGAAAGACCAAATAAAATTTTATTATAATTTAATCTATCTTTTTCCACAGAATATAGTATAATTATGCATATACATATTGCAGGGCAAAATAACTTGAGGTGATTTCTATGTATAGTAATTATATTAAAATTGAGTCTGTTTCAAATGAAGCGCAAGATAAAGTAAAGCAAACATTAAAATTTCCTACCGGGGATTTTGTATGGAGAGTAAAATTTTCAGCTCCACTGAATCCCACAACTGTTAATAATCGTAATCTTTACGTTACTTCTTTAAACCAAGTACCATTAAAAACCAATATACGTTATGATTCCATTAATCAATATATTGAAATAGAACCTTTAGAACCTTACTCTCAGAACGAATCTTATATATTAACCGTATCCAAAAATGTAAGGTCCCAAGGTGGTCAAAATTTAAAAAATCAGGTACAGATACAATTCCGTTTATAATTTTCAAATACTTTTTCCTAATGTAAGAATATTTTGTATTAATTATCGTGTTGTAATGTAAACATTAAAGCTGGTATTACCTGTTTCTTCCTGGATACTACTCCTGGTAAATAAATATTTTCCACATTCATATCCAATTTAAATGCGTTAATTGCCAGCTCCCTGGCTCCATGCCCCTGGCATAATAATTCGGTTGAACTTTCTAATATATCGGTTAGCATGAAAAATAACATTGCAAGCCCATGATCCCCATGAGCCTTCTCCATATATGGAATTAGCTTTTCTTTTATTTTCTCCAGTTCCTCTTTACTCATAGAATTAATTTGTCCAACGCCAAATGTAATATCACCAGCTGTAAATTTCTTAAAGTCCTGATAGAATATTTCTTCTGGTGATTTTGTGCTTAAATTGCTGCCTGCCGCAAACATTTCTTTTGCATATTCTTCCACATTAATATTGGCAATTTTAGCAAGTTCTTCTGCTGCCAAACGGTCAACTTCCGTACAAGTCGGGGATCGATATACTAATGTATCCGATAGGATTGCAGAACATAACAAACCTGCAATTTTCGGCTCTATTTCTACATGATTTTCTTTATACATAAGATATACGATTGTAGAAGTACATCCTAGAGGTTGATTGCGGAAGAATACAGGACTTATAGTCTCTAAACTTCCCAATCTATGGTGATCTATAATTTCTAATATCTCGGCTTCTCCAATTCCATCTACCGCCTGCGATTTTTCATTATGATCCATTAATATAACTTTCTTCTTTTTGGCACCCAGGAGATTTCTTCTGGAAATCATACCAAAATAGCATCCATTCTTATCAAGAATTGGGAAATGTCTATGGCGCTTCTTTGCCATAACCCCCTGAATATCTTCTATATAATCTTCACAAGTAAAAGTAATTAAATCCTTGGTGCTCATAAAGAAACTGATTGGCATACTCTGATTGATCAATCTGGATACTGTGAAAGTATCATATGGTGATTTAATTACAATACAATTGTTTGATTGTGCCATTAGTATAATTGATTTTGAAACGGATGCTCCATCGCACACGATAATACATCCTGCTTTCATTTCTATGGAACTTAATTGAGATTCATACCGATTACCTAATATTACAAGGTCACCCTCGTCAATATAATCTTCCATTAAGTCTGGGTTGGCAGCAAATACTAAAACTTTTCCTTGGTTTAAAAAAGCATTCTCATCACCTACAACCAACTCGCCATCTAAAGTATGAATAATATTTCCAATTGGAGTTTTTGCTGTAAATAAGATTTTATTATCATATACATCCATATAAGATTTTGCAATATCACCTATTGTTATTAAACCTAACAGATGATTTTTATCGTCAACAATTGGTAAGGTAACATCACTATTTTGTCTCATGGTAGACCAAGCAGTCTTTAATGATATACTGCCGTCAACCCCTGGAGATTTACGTATCTCAACATCTTTAACCTGAGTACGAACATCTGGTTGATAACTAGGTGCCTGCACTCCAAATCTTTCTAAAACAAATTTTGTTTCTGAGTTAATTTGCCCTGCTCTTTTGGCTTTGTATAAACCACCAGTAATTTTTTTCTTTAATTCTGCATAGGCAATTGCTGAACATATAGAATCCGTATCTGGGTTAATATGTCCAATCACAAAAATTTCTGAATCCATTTTCATTCCTCCCCTTAAACACTTTTAAAATCTGTTGCATTAATATATAAAAAATCAGTTTCACCGAATTCCTGAGAACCGATAATTCTTACTAATTCTTCTTTATTTCTGTTCTCAGCCTGAAGTTTTGCCTCTTTTACCACCTTCATAATTGCTTCTAATCTTGCTTCCGCTTTTTCAGAATTCATTATTTTATATATAATATTCTTTAATAAGGCTTCTGCTTCATGGGTAAGCTGATAATCATTTTCCTTAATATAATAATTTGCATAATGAAATAAGTCATCTCTTGTTAAACTAGGAAGATTAATTCTATATTGAAATCTCTCCTCCATATCTTCATTGGAACTTAATAACTTATTCATACCATCTGAAGTTTCTTCTAAAATTACAAATATATGCCCTTCCAAATACCACATAAGGCGAAGCAACTGCTCTATTCCATTATTATTTAAGGAGCCAGCTTCTTCAATAAGTAAAGTGCAATCCGCAAGCTTATCATAATTATTATCAAGATTAATATTATTAATTTTGGGGGCAGATATTTTTGCTATCTTCGATGATTGTAATCGGTCAAAACCGTATAAAGCTTTTGCAATTTCTTTTGCCAAAGTTGTTTTTCCTGACTTTTTACTTCCGCATATTACTAAATGAAGTTGTTTTCCATTATCCGTCAAAACATTATCTAAAAAGTTTCCAATTTCTTTTCTGCAAACTCCGTTATGAATAAAATAGCCAAATAACTCATGATAATCTAAATTTGTCCGGCTAAATATTCGGTCTAATTTTTCGTCAAAGATTGCTTCTGTTTTGCCTTCAAAAAGATTTTCTTCAACTGTATCTGATGGTATATCTGTTTCTTTTGAAATATCAGATGTATTAACTTTCTCCACTTGCTGAGTTTCTTCTACCGCATATGTTTCTGTTAATTCCTGCAATTTTCCTGAAATTGCAGATACTTCTTCTGATGTTACATTTATTTCTTCTGTTATAGCATGGGTTTCTTTTGTTTTTTCATGCATTTCTCCTTCCATTAATTCATGAATATCTTCTATCTTTTCCTGCATTTTTTCTGTTGCATAAGGCTCTGTTACTTTATCCTTATCAATAAGCTCGCCAGATACTTCTGCTTCTTTGGTGCCTTCCTGCCTATTTTTACCCTGTCTATTTTCATCCTGCCCATTTTCATCATCTGCTATAAACTTATCAATTTCGTTTTTTAAGGTACTATAATCCTTGGTTTTATCCAGTCCTAACCTTTTCTCTGCTTCTCTTTTTTCAGTTGCTTTTAGCATTCTGATTGGATCAATTTCTCCAACATAATATCCTTTTAAGAGTTTAGCCTTTTCAACATATATTCCATCACCAAACCATAAAATAATATCACTGCATTCACGAACGCATTTGTCTTTCTTACCAGCTTTATGATATAATTTAGCCAATTCATAAGCCCATTTTTCTATATAATCATATTCTTTTAATTCTTCTAATGATTCAATTAAAACCTCATAAGGTTCATTTTTAAGCTTATCAATCCTATATCTAAAAATAAAACGATAGGAATCCTGCGGGGCTGTTTTCATGTATTGTAATAAATACTTCTCGGCTTCCTCTACGTTTTTACTTATAATTGATAAATCAACTAATTGATATAATATTCTTCTGGTTTTAGACTTTGCGTATACTTTAGAGAGAACATATAATGCATCATCAAAGCGCTCATTTTGAATCAGTACATCTGCGATTATGCTTAAATCTGTAAGAGATTTCATTTTAGTTAGTTCCAGCGTATCCACTATATTTACTGCCTGTATATACTGATTCTCTTCAACCAGTCTTCTTATTTCGTTCATTTTTATTCTGTTTTCGTATTTTATCATATGGATTCCCCCATATATGCCCATCTGTTTGCAAATTTATTGTAACATAAAATTTTGTCTTGTCTATATTTATTTCGTAATTTATAGATTAGCCTGCCCTATTTTTTGGAGATACCGATTTTCTAAATTTATCTCTTTGTTTGTTAATAATTCTTCTTTATTACATATATCTATTACTTTACCATTATGAAGCATGCAGATTCTATCACAGATTTTCTCCACTTCCTCCATGTAATGACCACAATATATAACGGTTATTCCCATTTCTTTTAATTTTAAAATGGCATCCAGTATCTGGTTTCTAGCCACAATGTCAATACCTACGGTAGGTTCATCTAATACTACTAATTTGGGTTGATGCAAAAGGGCTGCACCGATATTTAATCTGCGTTTCATTCCCCCGGAATAGGTACTTACTTTTTGTTTTAATATTCCCTCATCAAATCCAATCATATCACTAATTTCTTTTATTCTTAAGCTTAGTTTCTCTTTTGGAACATGATAGGCATTTCCCCAGAATAATAAATTATCTAATCCGGTAAGGGTCGTATATAAAGCGATTTCTTGAGGAACATAACCTAAATCCTTGCGAATAACGCTTGGCTTTTTTATAATACTGGTTCCCTCAAACAAGATATCTCCCCTATCCGGCTTTAATATAGTTGCTATCATACTTATGGTAGTAGATTTGCCTGCTCCATTGGCGCCTATTAATCCAAAGATTTCTCCAGCCTTTACTTCAAATGAGATTCCATCAACCGCTTTATTTTTTTTATAATATTTTTCTACCTGCACCACTTGAAGCATATAAGGACTCCTAACTGATTTCTTATTTTTATATTACCATTCATATCCAACTTGCACAAGTGCTAATCTAATACTCGTGCAAATACTAAACTTACACCACCCATTGACCCTCTAATAGAAAATGCTTGCCATATCAAATATAGCAAGCATTTTTTGTTTTTAAATTCATTCAATTGTAATCGGAGGCATTCTTCAGTTAATCCTGCTTAACCTTTTCTGATAGGTGAAACATCAATACCTTTCCATTGTAACTCCTAGTATACCTTAATCACAAAAATGCTACCAATCATATCTTTCGTGCTTCATTTTTACTCGATATTTAAATTCACTTGGTCTTTTGTATTTTAAGTGCTTTTTCTTTCGCATTTTAAGCACTTTCTCTTTTGCATTTTTAAGTGCCTTTTCTTTCGCATTTTAAATGCTTATTCAAATATTAAGTGAATTTTAAATTTTTTCTTTTGTTTTTTTATACTTTTCTTCTGTGTTTTTGGTATCTTTTGTACTTTATATTAATTTTTCATTCGTAGCTCTATGTGATAACTTTCATTGGTATACATGATACATTGTGGACACTACATCTCAATCATGATAACAATAAACTGATTGATCCAATTTGCTCCGAATATAAATAGTAATTATACTCTGGATATTAATTTATATTGAAGGTTCCTCCAGCAGGATTGATGATTATCATAATATGTAGTGCCATGGTATTCTATATCTTCAATTTCCATTGGAATCTCCTCCTTTCCATAAATAGAAGGTTTATAGCTTTCAGACAATTCTATATTTCTTGTCTTTCTAACTGAATTATATAAAATTCGAGCCCTTTTGTCAATATATATTTAAAAATATTGTAGAAATTTTTCCATCATTTTTTGTAATATATGGTACACTATTATAAATCCCGATAGAAAGCAAGGGTTTCCTTTAGTTCCTCTGTAATTTCGATATTATCCTTCTCCAGGGAACGGTATCTTAAATCCAGTTCTCTCACCTTTTTCGTTTTATTTCTTTCAAATCTAGCCATTGCATCTATAAATAATGGCTGCCCTTGTAGCCTCTTTCTTATGTTAATGCTAAATGGGCAATAAGTAGCAAGTAATTCTCTTGCCACTTTATTTAATCTTAAACCACCAGCTGCTTCACCTTTTATCCATGCTTCATAATCAATAACAAAGATTTCTCTTAAATTATTTCTTCCCTTTAGAATCTGCAGCTTAATCTTTTCTTTTGCTTCCTCGGACAAGTCATGGTTTTTACGATAAAATTGAATATAATCACTATATTCTGAAGTTAAAGATTTATATTTAATATTATTCCAAGCGGTGCCTTGAATACTTCTGCACAGCTCCCATCTGAACCTGCCAAATACCTTAATTAACATGTCTCTCAGTTGTAATTCCGTGAATGCAGGTAATAGGAATCTTCCTTCCCTGCTCTTTCTCTTTCCTGTAATATCCTGCCACATTACAGCATTGTGACCTAGGGTTGGCATTAATATAATATCCGGGAAAACCTGTTGCATAATATATTCTTTTTGAATTCCCTTTTCTTCATTCATGTATAGTACTTCCCTATGGAATATGGAATAATCAATTTCCATTAAATCTTTTACCGCGCTATTAACACGTTCTGCAGTTACAAATAATTTATTTAAATCTTGTAACATATTCTCACCGTTTAAAAATGGAACAAATGAACTGATTTGTCCATTTACAACCCGGTGATTGTAACGGAACATATTATGAATCTCATGAATAACTTTTTGAGTATTATTCACTAAAAGTTCTTTTTCTTCAGCTTCTTTGATTTCTCCTCTTTTTCTTTTTTCCCTTAGCACATCTCGGTAATCTAAATCAAATTCATTTTTAGAAGGTTCTTTTTCCCCTTCATAAACTTTAATAAGCCAGTCCTTAATATTATATACCGGGCAAGGTCCATAGAAATTTTGTCTTTCGTCCTCTAAATAATATAGTTCTATCAGCTGCTCATTGTTAAGCATACGCTCATCTAAAAATCCATATTTCAAGAATAAGTCAATTACTCTTGGAACCTTTTTATCCTTGTAAGCTTTAAAGAATACTTTCTCATACAAATCATAAAAGCTTGACATAACAGCCTTTCTTAAGATTCTTACGTTATCATCCATAGAATGCTTATCTTTCACATCCATATAATCCGTAATTGCTTTCTCAAAACTATTAGCTCTATCCTTATCAAAACTGACATAGTCCATAATTTGTTTCAAAGAATCTTTTAGCTCCTCATCTACTTTCTCTACCTTTTCAATTTCTTGTTTGGAAAAGTGGGAGTCTGCTTCACTTTCATCAGTAACTGAGCTGCTTGTTGATATTAAGATATAATAGATTTCCTCCATCTTTTTTCTGTCAACTTTTAAGCCGCGGTTTACTTTTTCCTCAAATAAAGTCTCTATGGTATTTATCTGATCAATAATATTATCCAGTATATGTATCAAACTTTTACCGTTTCCGCCTGCATTTTGTATATTAATTGCAAGTTTAGCTACTGCGTTAAACAGACATTCTCCATTGCTGCTGCTGATTAAAGATTCGAATAAATCTTCTATATAAGATGCCATTTCCATACATTCCCCGGAAAGCTGTCCCATAATCATGGAAACTTCCTCTAAAATGTATTGAGGAATAATATCCCCCACTTCACAATAATTCTTCCAAACGTCCATGGGAATCTTTGCACATTCCCTGTAGTATTGAATCTTCTTATCATCTAACTCAAAAGAAGTATCGTAGGGCATCATGTTTTCAATAGAATTTATGGCCTTTGTGGAATTACCAAACCTTCCTGCTGCATTCTGATACAATGCATAATATCGTTTTATGAAAACATAAAGCTGTTCAATACTGGCACTTAAGCTTAGATAAACCTTATCTATTTCATATAAATATTTGATTTGGGATGCAACCATTACACCCCTGTAATCTTTATTTGCTGCAAATATTTTTGATAAATCTTCTACTTCCTGTACAGGGAAACAATAGAAAGTTACATCATCATATGCTATGTATGTATTTAAATACGTACCTGTATAGGCATCATTTACTCCAATGAAATTTCCTGAGCCTAAAACTATCTTAATGCCGTCACGTAATACAAGCACTCTTCCCTTAATAATAATACATATGCTGTCAACTTGGTTATTTTCACTATAAATAGTTGTTCCCTTTTCCACTTGATTCACTGCATTATATATCAATTTTGTCTCCATATAGTCACCTCAGCATTTTTTATCAGAGCAGGAATCCTATGAACTGTAACGACGAATCATCCATTCTACTCATAATCCATATTATAATCTAAATTTCGACTAACTGGAAGTAGAATGTTACTAATTTATGTAATAACCCATGGTAAAATAGTACTAAATCGGCAAAATATCCTGAAAAAATATGTTTTAGGACAAAAAATAACCTCCAAGTTAATAAGATGAACATAACAAGGAAGTTTATAACTATTTATTCTTATATATATTAAATCCGTGCGCCTTGCTTCGAATGTCTTTCATGAACGTTACCTCTACAGTTAACTCGGTCCAGGCTGCCTTACGGCACACAAGAGTTTTCGCTTAGTGCTGCTTCATTCCTGACCTGACACGGTTCACAAATTCCTGTTGCGTAAGACCCAAACGTCAACATCACTTATAAAGGGCGGCCTTACAATAAGTCACCCTGGGCAAGAACATCACCCCTGCTGTAGCGGATTGCAGGTACAGGGCACCGCTATCTCCCCGGCTGCACGGAAACTTTTTGACTTATTTAATCAGTCCCTAATATTTAGCTAAACTTATTATTTTTAGGGACTTGCATCACATAGTATACTTCCTTTTCTATAAAAAGTCAAGGAAAAAGGATTAGATTTTCTCTTCCAAATTCTTGTGTAATTTCTTATTTTCTTCCTTTTCCAACTTATTTTTTATTCTTAAATCTTTAAAAAAATCTTGTAATACCTTTTTGCACTCTTCTTCCAGAACGCCAGTAGTAAGTTCTGCCTGATGGTTAAACTCTTCCATTTGAAGAATATTTAAAATGGATCCTGCACAGCCAGCTTTGGAATTCATGGCACCAACCACCACTTCTTTCATTCTTGCCTGTATAATGGCACCAGCGCACATCTGACATGGTTCTAAAGTTACATACATAGTACAGTCCTCCAGCCTCCAGTCCCCTAGTTTCTTACTTGCTTTCTGGATAGCCAAAAGTTCTGCATGTGCTAATGTGGTTTTCTTGGTATTGCGTTTATTGTACCCTCTGGCTATAATCTTATCCTCATATACAATGACGCAGCCAATGGGGACTTCACCAATTTTAGCGGCTTTCTTTGCCTCTTTTATTGCTTCTTTCATATATTTTATATTCATATTATAATCCGCTAATCCTTTTCTTGCTTAAAATGAGTGTTAATGTACTATGGACGAAATATACACCTTCTGTTATAGTTATCTTATCACGAAGAAAAAGATGTGGCAACATTAAAAGGCGCTAAAGCGTTAGAATTGAGGTTTATTATGGAAATACATGGATTTAATAAAACGACTCTCTTAGACTATCCCGGACATTTGGCTTCCACCATTTTCTTAGGAGGATGTAACTTTCGATGTCCCTTCTGCCATAACTCTTCTCTTGTATTAAACCCTGCCGGGCAGCCTGCTATACCAGAAGAGGAAGTTTTTAAAACCTTAAATAAACGAAAAAACATTCTGGAAGGTGTATGTATTACTGGTGGCGAACCTACCTTATACCCTGGTTTACCACAGTTCATTGATAAAATAAAAAATATAGGATTGAAAGTTAAACTGGATACCAACGGCAATAATCCAAAGATTTTAAAAGAACTGGTTGCAAATGGTTCCATCGATTATATTGCTATGGATATTAAAAATTCCAAAGAAAATTATGGTCTGTCTATAGGCATTCCTAATTTTGATACTGCCAAGGTTTCTGAAAGCATTTCCTTCCTATTATCTTCCACTATAGACTATGAATTTCGTACAACCGTTGTAAAAGAGCATCATACCATAGATGATTTCATTTCCATTGGTAAATGGATTCAGGGGGCAAAAGCTTACTATCTTCAAGCCTATAAAGATTCTGGTGATATTCTGGCTCCTGGGTTAACGGGTTATTCTGAGGAGGAACTTCTTCATTTTGCTCATGCAGTAAAACCTTATGTAAAAGAAGTAGACATCCGGGGAGTTGATTTATAATATCGTAAAAGCTCCATGGGATAATAGGTGCAAGTCTATACTTAGTTTAATTAATTGATTTATAATATAGCAAAAACTCCATGGGGTAATAGGTGCAAACCTATACTTAGTTTAATTAGCTGATTTATAATATCGTAAAAACTCCATGAAGAATTGTAAGCTCGCTTACAATTTTCTCACGGAGTATCAAGATTATGAACACGCTTTTTGCTCATGATTTAATGGTAACCTATGAAGGAAAACATCATATATTGTTATAATTGATTTATGATAAATTAGTATTGCTGTCAAGCAAGAAAGAGGGCATCATGCAGATGACTAATTATACAGACCGTCTTGTATTAAGCATCTTACCTAATTCGGAGGCAGATAAAGTATTAGCATTTTATGAGAATAATAAAGATTTCTTTGAACCCTGGGAGCCAGAAAGGGAGCCTAACTTTTATACTATATCCTATCAGCGTATTACTTTATCCATTGAATATAACTTAATGCTCCAGACAAAAGCATTACGTTTTTGGGCTTTTGAGCAGGATAATTTACATAACATAATTGGAACCGTTAATTTCTATAATATCTTACGTGGCCCTTATTCTACCTGCCAAATAGGTTATAAGTTTGATCAAAACCATACAGGAAAAGGTTATGCCTTAGAAAGCATTCAGGCAGGAATGGACCTTCTGTTTCAAGAATATCATATACACCGAATCGAAGCTAATATCATGCCTTCTAACCGTCCTTCTATTCATTTAATTGAAAAGCTTGGTTTTTCCTATGAAGGCTTGGCTGTATCTTGCATTAAAGTCAATGGACAATGGCAGGATCATTCCAGATATGCCTATATTAATAATGACTAAAAATAAAGGGCTGCTACAAAATAAAAAATATCATTCTGAACAGCCTTGTCACCATGAGCAATCTTGTCATTCTGAGAGCAAATTCAGCAAAGCTGAATTATAAGCTCGAAGAATCTCTCTTTAAACTGTCGTTCAGAGTACAAATTTAACAAAGCCAAATTTGTACTCTGAATTATAATGCTAAATAGCACCACAATGAACGAAAGGGATTCTTCGCAAATTCAACTCTGTTGAATTTGCGAAGAATGACATGCTTTCATAGCAATGACAGTTTTATAAAGCCCCTTCTTTTTAAATAATTACATTTAGTTTAGCATAACTGGCACATACCAATATCCAAATTCTCCAGTCCTGCGATCCTTTTTCTTAGCACTTTTGAAATTCTCAAAACCAAACATTCTAGCCATAAATTTTTCTCTATTATGGTATATTCCTGGAATTCCTAATATGTACCTTGCTTCTTTGTCATCATTTACCCTTGCAAAAATTAAATGACGATAGCTGTAATATCCATGAAGGAGATAACTATTATTTCCTAATGCCCAGGTTTCCATTGGAAGTAACCCAATATCTTGAGGTTCTATTTTAACACACCATGCAATCTCATTATCTTCAAATGGATACACTTTTTCAAAAGTATTATACATATATTTTGCTGTTGGATGGTCTTCAAAAAATGGCTTATCTCTTCTCTCCTGTCCTTCTCCCTCCTTATCATTTGGCATATTATTACGACTTCTTTCTTTTTCATAATAATTTCTCGTCATTTCATCTTCCCATTTGTCTCTTTCAAAATCCCTTCTGGGAACAAAATCTGCCTCTGCCAACGCAACTGGTGCTTCCTTACGAATATCATCATCAACCGGTTTTACTTCCACTGCAGGCTGGTTAGAACCTATTGTTTGATGCTCTTCAATAGTCTTTTCTTCTTGCTGTGCAAGGTTATCAGCTTTGAAATTTTTATATTCTGCAAAGGCAGTAGCCAATTTAAGAAGATTATTCATATTCATTTCAGCTTTTTCAGATTCCTTAGCGCTCTTAATTTCTATCGTATCCGATTCTGATTTCTTGTTTATTCCAAGAATTTCAGTCTCTATATTCTTTTCTTTA
>CALDJN010000043.1 GCA_937901695.1 uncultured Anaerocolumna sp. | reverse complement strand
CTGCAGCAATTCTTTTATTATTCTACCCCGGTCTTCCGGGTTGTCATAAAAGTGAATACCAAGGACATTCTTCCCTTGCACTTCTTCATTTGCAAATCCAAAAAGGGATGTAAATGCCTGATTTATTTGCACAATCTTTCCTTCTTCTAAACTTGATATTAAGGTTGGATTAGGGTTGGTGTTAAATATAATTTCAAATTTTTCTTTCGATGTTTCTGTTTCACTTTTTAATTTATCTGTTTCACTTTTTAACTTTTTTGTTTCCTCCTTTAGTTTCTCATTTTCAATGATTGAAAATCCACTTTTTAACTTTAGTTTTTTTAATAAAGGTGCGGTGTTGTTATTATCATTAATGTTATGATTATTATCATTATTCATAGTAGTCCTCCATTCATTGGATGGCTTTATCAAAAGTACTTTTATATAGCATTATTCGACAATATAATTATACAATAGATTAATGAATATCACAACTTTTTTGAAATAGCTTGACCTCCACATTAGATTAATGAATATCGCAACTTTATTAAAATAGCTTGACCTCCTGTTGAGGTTAAAAAAGGATGCATTACAACCTAGCTGATAATCTCAGTTTTGTAACACATCCCATTGTCTTCAATGCATAATTACACAGGATAATATGATTTAAGTATCAAAAGTCTAAATATAGTTTATCGAATGAATAGTGCTGCATATATATGCAGTACTATTCATAATTTAATTAGCTAAAGACTTTTGGCACTCAAATCATAATATTTTATAACCTTACCAAGCGATAATACAATTATAATAAAGTCTTTCTTAATTCTTCTCCTGATTTTATAGAAAGGTATGCAGGAGCTATGTCAAATACGCTCTTTGCACCACTTACTCCTTCCTTATGAAATCTAAACGCTGCTCTTGCATATGCAAGTAATACGTTAGCAGTAAATTCTGGATTAGAATCCAGTTTTAAACTATACTCTATAATATGTGAATGTTCCTTATTCATGCCGGTTTTTCCACTGCGGATGACAAATCCTCCATGAGGTATACCACTATGATTTTTCTCTAATTCTTCTTCTGAAATAAAATGCACGATTGTATTATATTCAGCAAAATAATTCGGCATGTTCTTAATGGTTTCTTCAATTTTAGCTCTATCTGCTCCTTCTTCTGCCACAACATAACACTCTCTAAGATGCTTTTCTCTTGGAGTAAGGGTAGGATTTTCTCCATTTCTCACCGCCTCTATTGCACTTTCAATTGGAACAGTATATTGTTTTGCATCCTTTACTCCTTCTACTCTTCTAATTGCATCAGAATGGCCCTGGCTGACGCCTTTTCCCCAAAATGTATAATCATTTCCTTCTGGCAAAATTACATTAGACATTAAACGATTCAAGGAGAACATTCCTGGGTCCCAGCCACTGGAGATAATGCATACATGGTTACCCGCCTTTGCTGCTTTTTCCACTTCTGCATAGTATTCCGGTATTTTAGCATGAGTATCAAATCCATCTACTGTATTAAAGTAATGGGCAAATTCTGGCCCCTGCTTTGGCAGGTCAGACATACTGCCTCCGCACAATATCATAACATCAATTTGATTGGTCATATTCTTTGCTTCATCAATATGGTAAGCTTTCACACCTTGTGTTACTACTTTAATAGAAGATGGATCACGTCTTGTAAAGATACCCACCAGTTCCATATCTTCATTTTGTCTGATTCCAAGCTCTGCGCTTTTCCCTAAATTTCCATAGCCTACAATTCCAATTCTAATTTTTTGCATTATTATACCACCTTTGTATTTGCTTAACTATTTTTATCTATATCTATATTATCTGCTTTTTTCATTTGTATAAACATGTCAAAGCGGATATTCACACTTGCTCTGTAGATGCTTGTCTATGTTTTATTAGTAAAGATTAGGCAGCCTCAGTTTTCCTGTCTGAATTTTTACTATTGTTTCTTTACTGAATGTAATTTTACCATATCTCAGCAGTTTTCTCTACTTTTATTTCACCCTTGGATATACTAAGTTTACGATTTGATATTAAACTTTTTAAATCCCAATGCATTTTTAATATGGCGTTATCTTCAGCTTAATTAAAACATTCCACCAGTATCATTTCCTCATTTATTTTCAATGATATTGCCCCCTTTTCCGAAGTTCTTAGGATTTTACTATTTACATTTAGCAAGCGTTCTATCAATTGTTCATGTGGATGCCCATACCGATTGCCATAACCATAGGATATAATAGAATACTCCGGCTTAATAATAGACAGGAAATCTTCAGAAGTTGAATTCTTTGAGCCATGATGCGCTACCTTTAAGACATCATAGCCTTTCGCTGCTTCTATGGGTTCACTTAAGACGTTATCAGAAGACCTATCCTCTTCTGATAGCAGCAATGCAGCATTATGTAAGATATTCCATACCTGCCTTTCTCCTTCTCCCTCTAAATCACCAGTAAGCAGTAAATCAAAATCACCATAATTAACACTTAAGACTATCGAAGAAGCATTATCTGCATGTAATGCGGTTGCCGAAGGATTTAAGCAGGTTATAGTAAGATGATTCTCTTTTATAATATCCTCTTTTATAATATCCTCTTTTATAATATCCTCTTTTATAACATCCCCTTTTTCCATGTACAAAACTTCAATTCCTTTACTTTCTGCCATTGTAACAATATTCATATAATCCTGATTTTTCTCCTGTACATGAGGCAGTATTAAATGGCCAATTACTATATTCCCTTCATAAGTACCCTTGGTATTATTCCCTTGATTACCATTGGTATTATTTTCTTGATTACCATTGGCATTATTTTCTTGATTAACATTGGTATTATTCCCTTGAATCATTTCCATTACCCCTGACATATGGTCTGAATCCAGATGAGTTAATACAACATAGTCTAGTTTCCATATCCCCTTGGATTTCAAAAAAGGCTCTATTCTATACTTTCCTACTTCTTTTACGTCCAAACTTCCCCCATCAATTAAATAAGTGATACCTTTGGGGCTTTTCATAAATGTGCAATCACCCTGTCCTACGTCCAAAAATATCACTTCTAAATCTACATTTTTAGGTTTTGCAAATACTATGAATAGAAACGACAGCAGTATAATCGATTTTTTTCGTATTAACTCATAATTTAGAAATATCCATATAAGTAAAATGCAATAGTAGGAAATAAGGAGCCATAAATCCGGTCTTCCAACTAATACAATTCTGCCCGGTAACTTTTCTCCAAAGCGGCATACTATCTCATAAAAATTAAGGATATAGTGAGCTCCTCCAATGGTAAATAACCCTAAGGGGATAAATATACAGCCTATCAGACCTGCTATTAGAGCGCCTAATATAATCAAGGATGACAAGGGTAAAAGAATAAGATTGATTATTACTGAATAAAGCGGAAATTCATAAAAGTAATACAACATAATTGGCAAGGTCATAATTTGAATACTTAATGTCAGCAGAAAGGCTTCCATTAACTTATTCTCTTTCCATAACACATTTTTAAATATTGGGTATATAAGTGCTATGCCTAAGATTGCACTAAAAGACAATAAGAAACCAACATTATAGATTTCCATCGGCGATTGTACTAATATGATTAATGCACTAAATGAAGTGGCGGAAAGCAAATCATACGTTCTTCCAATAACTCCACCACATATAAATACCACCAGCATTACCACTGCCCGATTGGTGGAAACACTAAAATTAGTCAGAATTCCATAAGAAAATAGAAGAAAGATAAATAATACTGCTGCCATAAAGTTAGGAATCCGCAATTTGCGCAATAAATGAAACAAAGTCATTCCTATTAAGGATACATGAAGCCCGGATATAGCTAGAATATGAGATATTCCACTTTCTTTATATAAATTTTTTATATCCTTATCCAAGCTAGAAGTATCTCCCAAAATCATGGCAGATACCAGTCCTGCGTCTTTTTGGGGGAGAATCTTCCCATATACTTGAATCATTTTATTTTTTATATTATATAAAGATTGTAAAAACCAGGAATATTCATTATCAATTATTTTTATACTGTCTGCTTTTACCTTATAATCAATCCTTTGAATCTTATTATATTTATATTCATTAAATTGTCCGGGGTTTGATGCTTTTTGAAATTTTTCTATTTTGCCAGATACAAATAAGAGATTGCCGATTTTAAAATCGTCATTATTAGATGTGTAGATTTTTATTTTGTTACTATGGTATCTTGTTTTAATATTATCTTTAGACTGTTTTTCCTGCTTTGTTGATTCCTCAGGAAAGTTCTTTTTTATATGGTCAGAATCAAGTTCAATTGCATTATCCGCTAATGTTAATACAACATAATTTCCCTTTTCCTCAATCATTTGCAGCTTTCCATACAAAGTTCCCTGTATTTTACCTGCAAATACCTGATCCATTTCATTTGGCTCTATCTGATGGTTCATAAAACTGTACCCTAGGATAAAAAGGAAAGGAAATCCTAAAAGGAATCCATAATTAAGAAGTTTTTCTCTTCTTTTATACTTTGACAGTAACAACCACCATAAAACTGAAGAACATAATACTATAGCTATTATGTATATAGATAAGCTGCTGACCCTATATAGTGCAATTCCAGCCATATAGGAAGCCAGCAGCCACACAAGTGGTCTCCTTATATTCAAATGCATCTCCCCTTTATTTGCTGCCTTCTACTATTTCTAAGTTTCTTTCAAATAAACCATCAAATGGGATTTTGTCCCCATAATTCTTCTTTGTTTCCCCATTAATTGTAAACTTTACTTTATTGATACTGGATAATTCTACAAGGGAGTTTACCACTGAGTAAATAATCACTTCATCGTTTACTTCCGGAATATGTGCCATGAATTTATCATTAAAGTCCACATAGCAGATTCCGTCTTTTGTAGTTATCTTGTTTAATTCGGTACCATCCGGAATACTTTTCTTCATTTCTTCGTCAATTGGTCCCTCAATGACTCCTGGACCTGATATCAGTTGTTGAACAATTAATTGTTCTATGGAACGATTACCGTCATAGGATATTTTCAAATTAGATGAAACCAAAGCATTTCCTTTTTTATTGGCATAATACATAGTTAAATATACATCTTCTGCTCTAGTATTATCAATAAAATCGGAACCTTCCATTAAACCAATTGGTTTTTCATTAGGTCCTATTAAAGGTTGTCCATTTACATAGAATTCAATGTAATCTACACCTTCAATCTGGCTTAAAGTTTTTACTATAGTGGCACGGCATAATACTTCCGATATTCCTGTAAGACTTTTATAATCCGAATCAAAATTAAGTGTTAATCTTCTATCTTCATTAAAGGAAAAATCCTCCACCTGAACATTATCTGGCAGAGCCTTTTTCATAGTAATGTCTTTGGGTTCCTCGTTTAATACTTCAAGATATTCTTTAACCAAATCTTCTTTTGTTGTGCTTACCGGCGTATAATCCTGGCTGACGATTTTTGTTTCATTGGTGTCAATATAATATATTTTTTTGATGTTTTCTTTCGGTACATTACTATTTTTTTTATTATTTTTATTAGCACAGCCTGCCAAAATAATAGGAATCATTAGTACCATGAAAATGCATAGTGTTTTCCAAATACTTTTACAGTTGATTCTATACCGCTTTTGCATGAAAATCCTCCATTCTTCCAATACTACAGATTTACGCTTTATCAAAAATCTGCCGGGGCTGTTGCAAAATAACCCCTACCGCCTTAATAAATAAGTCAAAGTGGATATTCCCACTTGCCGACAGGCAAGTTTTGCCAACAGGCAAGTTTATCCGCTTACGCTACTTGCTCGTAACCCCCTGACGAGGTTAGACAATATAATTGATTGGAACACGAACGGTAAAGGTAGTTCCTTCATTTTCCTTACTATATACTTTAATTGCGCCTTTGTGCATGTGTATGGCATTCTTAGTAATGGATAAACCAAGGCCGGTTCCTCCTGTACCTCTGGAACGTGCCTTGTCTACACGATAGAAACGATCAAATATAAAATCCTGTGCTTCTTCTGGAATACCAATTCCGGAATCTGCAACTTTTACGTAAAAATACTTATGGTCAGCATTGAGGGATACACGAACCCAGCCATCTTCAACATTATATTTTATAGCATTTTCAATTAAATTAGATATTGCTAAAGATAGCTTTACTTCATCTACTTCTGCTACAACAGGACGAAAGCTTTCAAATACCAGCTCTATATTGCGTTTCTTAGCAATTGGTCTTAGTCGTTTTAAAACAGACTCTAATAAATCATTAATATTAGTGGAGGCAATATTCATATCACTGGCTGTTTTATCTAATTTAACTAAAGATAATAAATCATTGATGATTTTATTTTCACGTTCAATTTCTTCTGCTATATCCACTAAGAATTCACGATATAATTCAGGTGCCACATTTTCTTGCATTAGCAACGAATCTGCCAGAACTTTAACTGAAGTTAAAGGAGTCTTTAACTCATGAGACACATTAGAAACGAATTCTTGTCTTGATTTTTCCAGGTTTTTCATCTTTAAGAGCATTTGATTTAGTGAATTTGATATAAGGTCAATTTCATGAAATCCACTAATTGAGATTTCATCATCCATATACCCTTCTGTTAAATGTCCAATTGCATTTCTTAATCTTTTTAAAGGCTTTGTTAAAACAGCGCTATAGAAAAATGCAAATACAAATATAAGTATAATCATAGTTATGAACATGATAATGGCTTTCTGTGAAAGCATGTCCGAGATAGCTACAATATTTTTCGTAGAAAAAATCATCACAATAACACCCATAATCTCTTTTGTTGTATTATGAGTGATTGGTATAGCCATCTCAATATAATTTTTGTTCTTATTATGAAAAGGAGTAGTGGTTCCTCTAAGAGTTTTAATTACAACTTCTGCAATTAAAGTTTTACCTTCTTCCAATCCATAGGTATCCTTAATAATATTTAGATTGTTATTGACGATAATAATTCGTCCTTCATAGACACCCGCAATCTGTGAAATCTCTGAATTTACCTCCGGTATATCTTTATTAGACAAGTATCCCGTAGTCTGTAACAGGTTAGCCAAGGAATTACCTTGTCTTTGTAATTCGCTGATTCTCTGATTTACAGCCTTTTGATTATAAGTCTGTATCAAACTCCAGGATACAAACGGAATTGGTATAATGCCAACTAAGAATACAATAGCGATACTTTGTATTCTCATACTTCTTAAAAACCATAATTTTGATCTAATCTTGGAAAAAATAGCCGACACCCCATTTTGTATGTATATATTTTGGCTCACTAGGATTATCTTCAATCTTTTCACGTAATCTACGTACATGAACGTCAACAGTTCTTACATCACCTGGGTAATCGTATCCCCAAACAGTGTTGAGAAGATTCTCACGGCTATAAACTTTATTTGGATTGAATATTAATAATTCCAGTAAATCGAATTCTTTAGCAGTTAAATTCACTTCTTTATTATTAACATAAACTCGTCTGCTTTCGCAGTCAATTTTAAGACCGCCATGAATAACAACTTTTGCTGCAGCAGACTCAGCTTCCTTTTTGGAACTACGGCGCATAATCGCTTTGATACGTGCCTTTACTTCCAGAATGTTAAATGGCTTTGTAATGTAATCATCTGC
>CALDJN010000042.1 GCA_937901695.1 uncultured Anaerocolumna sp. | reverse complement strand
ATTTTAGTAACATTTTTATGTTTGAAAAGTCTAGCAAATTCTTTACCAATTTCATTGATTAATTCAATATCCATTTGGTGATTTAAAAAACTATCTACTTTAAGAACTCCGCCTTCTTTCAGTACTCCATCCTTTAAAATACGTTCTTCTAATAACTTCATTTTTCCTCTCCCATTCTTAACGAACTTAACCGTGATATAATTCTTGTCCTTTTAATATACTATTTTTATTCTACTAAAACGTGGCAGTTTAATCAATACTTAATTTCTTACATAATTTAAAGATTATTTTAAATTAGTCCATAAAAAATGTTGTAAAACTCATTTATAATAATTCTACAACATTTCACTTGTTATTTTTTCTTCTTGTTTTGATGTAGCTCTATGCTTTCCTTTACTCTAATTTACCGACTGCTGCTGCATAAACAACAAATTCAGCTTCTTTATCTGCAGATGGTGAAGCATCAAAACCTAATAGCTTATCTGCTAAAGGCTGATTGTATGCACCTATGGCGCATGCTCCACATCCAATGGCTTCACAAGCAAGATAAAGATTCTCGCATACATGCCCTACATCTATTAAAGCATATTTATGTGCATGGGTACTATAACGCCACTCAGTTCGATAGGGGATTACGGACCAAACAAAGCCAACCGGTGCATTAGCAAAGAATTTCTGCCCTCCAAATGCTTCGCTGACTTGTTCTACCTGATTCTCTATTGGACCTAAATATTCAAGCTGATGTTCAATTGCCATATAATGATATAATCCTGGCTTCAATCCTATCACTTTATTTATAAATAGATAGGTTTCAAAAGGATGTCTTGCACCTGCAGAAGGTACCGTACGAAAGGTAGCTTTTCTTTCTTTTCCTACTATACTTTTTATTCCTTGTGTCGACCATAACAAGAAGGCAAGCTCATATTGAGTCAACGCTTCTTCACTATATTTTCGCTTGCTGGTTCGTGCATTGATTAAATTAAGAAAATCATTATTCTTAATTACATTTTCAAAGTTTTTAGTAAGGTAAATGATTTTACTTCCTCCAAGTTTTCTTTCTAAAGATGGTTGCTCTAAACCCTTTAACTGATCACTAAGTATATCATCTGCAGGAGCTTTCATCATTTCCCTTAATTCCATAATTCTTTGTTTCACATATTCATCTGCCATAATAACCTCAATTCCGGCGCTTTACGCCTTTTACTTAATTATTTCCAGTTATTCTGCCAAGTAAGCTGGCAAAATGGTAAAATATTTCTTTCCCTTATTATATCATTCAACATTAAAATAGCAATACGCATGGTGGTTACCAAATGGGAAAGTATAAAAGCATAAAATTGGTAAAGTAATTTCTTTCATTGTGTAAATACTAAAATATAACGACTAAATAGCAATGTTTAAAAACACTTATTACCAAAACTAAAAGGTAAATTAACTAGCAAATAGAAAGGATTAAGGAAATGGATAATAATAAAAATAGAATGGGCGACAGAGAAAAAAGCAATTCTGAATTGAGAAAAATGAAGCCACAAGAAAATGCAGATGTGGGAATGATGAATGGGCAAGTAATTGGTGTTCATGAAGGCAAACATGAGAAAAGCCGGAATAACAAAAAGCAGTAATCGTAAATTGCCCGCATACTTGCTAACCTACAAATCTACACAGTAGAAAGGGGCTGTTGCAAAATAAAAAATTCGTCATTCTGAGAGCCTTGGCTCGAAGAATCCCATTTTAAAGCGAGATTCTTCGAGCCAAGGCTCTCAGAATGACAACTGAATTTGCTTTCAATGGCAAGCTGAATTTACTCTCAGAATGACAGTTTTGCAATACCAATGAAATTGTAAATTCTGATATAGTCTGCGTATTAACCCTTAACACCAGTATGTGCAACACCTTCCACAAATTGTTTCTGGAAGATAAAGAATAATAAGACCATAGGAATAACAGCCATAACTGCACCTGCCATTTGGGCCGGATAATCCGTTATATACTGACCTTGTAAGGTGGAAAGGGATGGACCTAATGTCATCATCTTAGGTGATGTATTAACAATCATTGGCCACATAAAGTCATTCCATGCAAATTTAGCAGTAAAAATAACTAAAGCGACAATACCTGATTTGACTAATGGAACCATGATTCTTCCAAATGTTTGGAATCTATTACATCCATCTAACATGGCTGCTTCTTCTAATTCCTTAGGAATTGAAGTAAAGAACTGCCTCATCATAAATGTACCAAAAGCACTAAATAGATTTGGAAGGAACAATGCCGGTATTGAATCTAACAGACCCATTTTTAATATAATCATATATTGAGGTACCAGAAATATCTGTCCAGGTACCATTAATACGGATAAAACTAATATAAATATAATGTTTTTTCCCGGAAAATTGAGTCTGGCAAATGCATAACCTGCCATAGTACAGAAAGTTATCTGTCCAATTACTGTTACTAAAGTTGAAATAATAGTATTTAGATAAACTCTTCCAAAAGGCAGGGACTCTAATATGTTCTTATAAGAATCAAAATTAAAGGTCTTTGGAAAAATTGTTGGTGGTATGGACATTGCTTCACCAACTGTTTTAAAAGAAGTGAATACCATCCATAGGAATGGGAGTATTGTAATACCAGTGCCAATTAATAATATTATATGAATCATGATATGTTGAAAACTTTGACGCTTATGCATACTTATCCCCCTTTCTAATCGTAGTTAACCCACTTCTTCTGCATAATAAACTGGAAGATAGTTACTAACATTATAATAGCAAATATAAAGATAGCAATTGCCGCTGCGTAACCCTTTTGACCATAATCAAATGCATATCTATAGAACATCATAACTAATGTCTGTGTACTTTCATAAGCCAAACTGGTTTTTGGAATCATCATATAAATCGTATCAAATACTTGGAAGCCACTTATGATGGATGTTATCATTACAAAGAAAATAGTTGGTGTTAACATTGGTATGGTAATGGAAAAGAAACGTTTAAAAGGACCAGCTCCATCAATTGCTGCTGCTTCATAATAGGATCTTGATATTCCCTGCATACCTGCAAGTAATATAATCATATTATAACCTACGGTCATCCAGATACCTACAATCATTACCATATATAATGCTGTTTTCGGATTAGAGAGCCAATTCTGACCCTCTATCCCAAAGAATCCCAAAATACTGTTTAATATACCAAACTCACCGTTATAAATCCATTTCCAAACTAAGGCAATAGCAACAGACATGGTTACGGATGGGAGGAAATAAATAGTGCGATATATGGAAGTTCCACGTATTTTGGTATTTAGTAATGTAGCAATGAGAATGGATAGAGCTAATCCTACCGGTACTGTAATCACTACATATTTTAGAGTATTTCCCAGTGTCTGGAATAACTCTTTATCTTTTATTAAATTTTTATAATTTTCTAAACCTGTAAAGGTTGTTATATTAAATCGATTTACATCGTTAAAGCTAAACCAAAAATTTTGTATAAAGGGATAAATATAAAATACTAATAATCCGATTACAAGTGGTGCAATAAATATATAGGCTGCGACCCATTCTTTTTTCTCTCTTCTGGTCGCCTTTCTCTTAACTGTTTTGACATTACTCTTTGTCATGTCTCCCATGGTTTCTCACCTGCCTATTTATTCATTTTATTAAGGATTTCATCTGCCCCAGCTTTTAATTCTTTGCATGTATCTGCTAAAGTTTTTTCTCCGCTGTAAGCCCATTTTAATTGATTTGCTTCTAAATCATAAAGTTCTGCTGATGACTTACATACTGGTAATGGAAATGCTATATCTGAGTGATTGGTATAAGCAGCTAAATTAAGATCTGGATTAGTTGCGGCAAAGTATTGTTGTGCATCATTTCTGGCAGATATAACTGCGCCGCCTTCACCTTGTATTTTCATAGCTTCTTCGCTTCCTAACCATAAAGCGAAATCTACTGCGGCTTCTTTATTCTTGCTTCCAGAATATACAGCATATCCAAGACCATTAATAATGTTAGGTTCTATGCCATTAAATTCTGGGAATTCAACAAGGTTTACATTTTTATTAATTGCATCATTAGACATATACTCTGGTGTCATATAAGAACCGGCAAAAACCATAGCTAATTTACCACCCTCAAACATAGCATCAGCAGAAGTATCTGTCATAGTTGCTAAATCAGGAGATAATCCGGCATTGATTAAATCAATCCATATTTGAATACCTTCTTGTGTCTTAGGATCTTCATAACCGGTTTCTGTTTTATCATCATTTAGAATCCATCCGCCATTTGCATAAATAGTTGGATAATAATCTGTTTGAAAATCTAAAGGAGCAGCAATTGGATATGTGCCTGCATCAAGACCAGCATCCTTTAATTTTTTAGCTGTTGCAACTAAATCATCCCAGGTCCAGTCATCTGTTGGGTATGCTACACCAGCTTTATCAAAGATAGCTTTGTTATACCATAAGGCATTGGTATCAAAGTCTTTTGGAATTGCATACATTTTGCCATCGAATTGATACATACTGATTAATGCCTTTGGATAATTATCTTCCAATTTTAAATCAGATTTTGCTATAGAATCGGTTAAGTCTAAAAGAATTCCACCATCTTTATAACTTTCTGCATGTAATGTATTTAACCAGAAAACATCAGGAGCAGTACCACCTGTTGCAGAAGCTTCTAACTTAGTCCAGTATTCTCCACCCTTATATGGTGTTAATTGAATCTCTACATTTACATTGTTATTCTTAGCTTCATAGGCACTTACTAAGTTTTCCATGGTTGGGCGTTGCTTCTCATCCCATATGCCAAATGTTATTGTGGTTTTTTTGCCTGTTGCTGTGCCGCCATCCTTGTTTTCTTCCTTTTTACCGCAGGCAGTAAGGAATGTTGCTCCCATAATAGCTAAAAGACCTAAGGTTGCTAAACGTTTTATACTCTTTTTCATAACAATCTCCTTCTCTTTCTTTTAATTTATTATTCAACTAATTATTGCCATTATTTTCTGAGCGTATCCAAATCAACCACAGCACCATCTTCCAATCTTGATTGTTCTGCTGCCAGTGCACAGTAATGACTTTCTACGGAGCGTTCTACAGAGGTAACTGCATTAGTAGGTTCTTTTCCTTCTGCAATCATATCGATGAATTCTTCTACCATACGGTTATCCCCACCTGCATGTCCAGAAAAATCAGTTGCTAACTTAGAAATATCAATTACTTCCGTATCTTTGCCAAAAGGAGTAACTTTAATTGTCTTTTCAGACAAATCTGCTACAATCTCTCCTTTGGTACCCATAATCTTTTGATAACGTGAACCGGTAGCAGTAAAGGCTGACATGGTTAAAGTAATGGTTGAACCGTCTGTCATGTTCATATTTACTACCTGATGGTCTACTACATTGTTGTCGCACATATAAACGCATCTGCCATAAGGGCCAGTCTTAATTGCTTCTGTTATACTATCAACGGATGGATGAAGGGTTACAACAATGTAGTAGACCATC